>JAIRXV010000381.1 GCA_031268115.1 Bifidobacteriaceae bacterium | reverse complement strand
GCCGCCGAGGCGAGCCATCGCCTCGCGCATCGTCGCCAGGTCCACCACGCACGGCACGCCCGTAAAATCCTGCATGAGCACGCGGGCCGGGGTGAACTGGATTTCGGTGGAGGGGATCGCATCCGGGTCCCACGCCGCGATGGCGCGCACATGATCCGCCGTGATTGAGGCGCCATCCTCGCACCGGGCGAGGTTCTCGGCCAGGATCTTCAGCGCGTAGGGAAGGCGGTCCACGCCCAGTGCGTCCAGCCGATAGAGCCCGACATCCCGGCCGCCCACCCGCAACCGACCCGCCGCACCGAACGAATCCAAGCCCGCCATGACTCTCCCCTCGTGGTTGGGGTTCCCTCCGCCTGGGCGCCCGCCGCCCGGCAGCCTACCGCTCGAAGATCGCCACGCACTCCACATGGTGGGTGTGCGGGAACAGGTCGAGGCCGCTGACCTCGCCCAGTCGGTACCCGCCGCGAATCAACGCGGCGGCATCTCGGGCGAGCGCCGCCGGATCGCACGCGACGTAAATCACTCGTCTCGGACGGGCCTGGACGATGGCGGCACTCACCCTCGCCCCTGCGCCTCTCCTGGGTGGGTCCAGCACCACCAGGTCCGGAGCGGGCAGGTCCTTTATCGCTGTGGCGACTTCGGCCTGCACCAGATGGATTCCATCCAGGCCGTGGGCGTTGCGGCGGGCCGCACGATTCGCGGCCGGATCGGCCTCGACTGCCCACACGTCGGCCCCGGTCAACGCGAGTGGCACGGTAAACAAACCAGAACCGGAGTACAGGTCCCACACCGTGGGCCACCGGTTCCACTCCCCAGGCGCGCGAAGGGGATGGCCGAGACCGACCGGGTTGTTGGGAACGCCGGTGCTGTTGGGAACGCCGGGACCACCGGCGGAATCGGGACAGCGGGCACTATCGGGACCACCGGCGGAATCGGGACAGCGGGCACTATCCGGACCACCGACGGAATCGGGACAGCGGGCACTATCGGAACCACCGGCGGAATCGGGACAGCGGGCACTATCGGGACCACCGACGCACCCGACGCCACCTGGCGCACGGCCTGCCGCGCCGGAATCGAACGCTGGTCCGCCCCCACCGGATCCCGCGAGGCCGAAGGCCACACCCGCGACCGCGGCCGCAAGTACCGCCTCTACGAGCAGCTGCGGCGCCTCCTTGTGGACTTGCCAGAAACCGTCGGCGCGAACCCGGTAGGGAAGCACGACCGTTCCCGGTGGCGCGACTCCCGCGCCACCGCGGGGGCCCTCGATCGGCCCGCGTGGTCTCTCCATCGGCCCATCGGCCGCTGCGCCCACCGGCAGTTCCTCTAGCCACCCGTCCGCGCCCCAGCGCCCCGCAGGTAGGACCACCTCCACCGCCTCGTGCAACCACCGGGCGGCGGCCGGTCCCCCACCGTCGACAAGGACGCCCACCCCGCCCACACTGGGCGCCACCAGATGGATTCGCCGAACGCCGGGCCAGCGGCGCTGGAAGACAGCGTGTTCCGCGAGAGCCGGCACGGCCAGCGGCATTGAATCCACGGCGATCACGCGCCCACTGCGGGGTGCGTGCATGCCTGGACGGCCGGCATCGTCCACCTCAAGGTCCAGACGGGTACGCCAGCCCAGGCCGCCGTTGGCGGCGTCTCCCGGTGCTGCCCGAACCTCAACATCCCGCTCGATGTGCCCGATCCGCCGCAAGGCCTGGCGCACAGCCTCGGCTTTCCACCGCTGTTGGGCGGGCAGCGTGACGTGGCCCAGATCGGCCCCGCCCACGCCGCCGGGGCCGGCCGCGGGCCACACGTGGGGCACACGATCCGGCGATGGTTCAAGCACCCGCACCGCCTCCGCGCGCCAGAACTGGGCGCGGCGCTCCAGCACCTCGGCAACAATCACCTCGCCGGGCAGCGTATGGCGCACGAACACGACCCGGCCATCGAGTCGAGCCACACAACAGCCGCCGTGCGCCACCCCGCCCACACGCAACTCGACTTCGTCCACGTACCGATCGCCTACCCCAAGCGCCACGGCACGGACGCCACGATCACCCCTGGGATGCGCCGTAGCGCGCGCGTCAACCGCGCCGCGGAGCGGTTATGCAAGTACCGCTGCCACCAATGCAGCACGATGTACTCCGGGATGAACACCACCACGAGCTCGCGGGGGGAGGTTCGCCGTACCGCCCGGACGTGGGCTAGGAGCGGTCGGGTCACGTCCTGGTTTGGGGAATCCAGCACGGTCAACGGCACGGGGATCGCCGCTTCCTCCCACGCGGCCCGCAAATCGGCCGTCTCCTCGGCGGCGATGCGGACCGTCGTGACCTCCAGGGTGGACGGTTTGGTTGCCCGCGCGTAGGAGATTGCCCTCATCGCAGCGCGGTGGAGCTGCGACACCAGCACGATGCCGTGGACTCGCGGCGGCAGCGCCTGTTCGCGCAGCCGTTTGATCGCGGTCTCGCCGGCCACCGAATCGTAGTGCCGGCGCACGGCCGTCATCGCCATGTATCCCGCGCCCACCAACAGCACCGTCACCCACGCTCCGTAGGTGAACTTGGTAGTCAGGATCACCACGAGGCCGATGGCGGTCAGGGACACTCCCAACGCGTTGACCACCCGAGCTCGCAGGAGACGACGGCGCGCGCTTCGCGTTCGCGCGAGCCGCAGCGCACCGTTCCAGTGCCGGAACATGCCAGCCTGCGAGATTGTCATGGATCCGAAAACCCCGACGATGTAGAGCTGGATGAGTTGGGTCACGTTCGCTTCGAACACCCAGATGAGGGCGCAAGCTGCCACCGCCAGTGCCACCACTGAGTGGGCGGCCACGCGCCGGTCCCCGCGACGGTACATCTGCTTGGGCAGATACCCGGCTTGGGCGAGGCGGGCGGACAGGGCCGGCACAGCCCCGAACGATGTCGTAGCGGCGGCCAGGAGCATCAACCCTGTCACGAGGATGACCGGGACGTAGGCCCACGGTGAGCGCAGCACGGTCTCGGCCACTTGCGCGATAACGGGAGCCTGCTCGAACTCGCCGCCCACCGGGCGCCCGCGAAACCACAGGTAGCGTGCGGGGTTGGCGACGTAGTGGACTTGAGTGAGGCGGGCCAAGATCAGGACTGACAGCATCATCGCGATGGAGCTGGCGGCCATGACTGTGAGTGTCGCGGCCGCGTTGCGGGAGCGGGGGGGGCGGAATGCCGGCACCGAGGAGGCGATGGTCTCCACCCCGGTCAACGCCACGGAACCGGCAGAAAATGCGCGCATCACCAGGAATGCCCCGGCGATACCCACAAGTCCGGTGTCCGTTTCGGCTAAGACTTGGTAGTCGGCGCTCGAAGCCAAACTGAGCGTGCCCGCAAGCGCTTCGATCAGGCCCGCCAGCACCGTGACCCCCAGCAAGCTCATGAACGCGTAGACGATCGCGGCGCGCGTCCGCCCTCGGTGGGCGCCACTCCCCCGCGCCCCGGCCATCCCCAGCGCGACCACGACGATCACGGCTAGTACCGCCTGGTGTTGCGCGACCCACGGGAAAACGACTCCGAAGTACTGCGCGCCGCACGAAACCGATACGGCGACTGTCAGGGCGTAGTCGGCGAAGCCTGAGGCGGCGACGATCAGCCCGGCTTGGGGGCCGAGGTTGGTGGAAGCGACCTCGTAGTCGCCTCCACCGGAGGGGTATTCGCGCACGATCTGGCGATAGGACGCGGTCACCGCCACAATCACCAGTGCCATACCAAGCCCGATCCAGGGCGAGTACTGATCGGCCGCCACTCCGGCTATGGCTAGGGTCAAAAGGATCTCGTCGGGCGCGTAGGCGACTGAACTCAGAGCGTCAGACGCAAAGACGGGCAACGCGATGGATTTGCGCAGCGATCCGCGTCCCGCCATCCCGGAGTTCGGGTCCGGCCGCCAGGCTCGCCTAAATGCGCCCACAATGTCCGGCACGAGCGCCCATGCTAGCCCGCTGGCGCCCGCGGCGTGTACCGTCACGCACGTGCACTTCATCATCATGGGTTGCGGGCGCGTTGGGGCGGCCGCTGCGATCTCACTGGAGGCGAGGGGCCATTCGGTGGCCGTGATCGATCAGAACGCCGAGGCCTTTCGCCGTCTACCGTCCACTTTCGAAGGCCAGCGAGTCACCGGTCTTGGCTTCGACCGCGGGGTTTTGACTGAGGCCGATGTCGCGGCCGCCTACGGGTTTGCGGCCGTTTCTTCGGGGGACAACTCCAATATTCTGGCCGCGCGGGTGGTCCGTGAGACGTTCGGCGTCTCGAACGTGGTCGCTCGCATCTACGATCCGGCGCGGGCGGAGCTGTACCAGCGCCTTGGCATTTCGACGGTCGCGACAGTGCCTTGGGCGGCGGATCAGGTTCTGCGCGAGATTTTGCCGATGGATGCTGTCGGCGTCTATTCCGATCCGTCTGGCAAGATCACGTTGACCCGTCTCGACCCGCATCCAGCTTGGGTGGGTACTTCCTTGCGGGACATTGAGGCGGCCACCGGGACTCGGCTTGGGTTTATCAGACGGTTCGGCAACGGCATCCTGCCCGGGGCGGGCACCCTTTTCCAGGCCGGGGACGTGCTGTACTTCTTGGTCCCCACCGACCGGCTGGATGCGACGGGTCGGGTCTTGGCCCGCGCCCCGGAGGTGAGCGAACCGTGAGGGTCTTGATCGCAGGGGCGGGGTCGGTTGGTCAGTCGATTGCTCGCGAGTTACTGTCCCACGGCCACGAGGTAACCCTCATCGACCGCAGTACGGCCGCAATGCGGGTTTCCCTTGTGCCCGATGCCGATTGGGTTCTGGGCGATGCGTGTGAGGTCTCGGTCCTCGCAGAGGTAAACATCGAGCGGGCCGATGTGGTCGTCGCGGCCACGGGGGACGATAAAGCCAATCTGGTGTTGGCTCTTCTCGCCAAATCGGAGTTTGGCGTGCCGCGGGTGGTGGGTCGGGTCAACAATCCGAAGAACGAGTGGATGTTCGATGAAACGTGGGGCGTAGATGTCGCGGTTTCCACTCCCCGGATCATGACCGCTTTGGTGGAAGAGGCCGTGGCCGTGGGCGATTTGGTGCGCATCTTCGCGTTCCGCAAGTCCGGTTCCTTGATGGTCGAGATAACGATGCCGGACAAGTCACCGCTGCTGTCGCTGACGCTGCGTCAGCTTGCCTGGCCCGGTGGGACCGCGCTGACGGCGATCGTCCGAGACGGGCGGCCCATACCGCCGGACCCGGACGAGACCATCGAACCGGGGGATGAGCTGATATTCCTCGTGGATGTCGATGCCGAAGCTGAGCTGCGGGAAATGCTCACTGCTTGACGTGGCCACGCAACAAGAGCCAGATCGCCCAAAGGGTCGCGGCATACAGCGGAATGCCCATGACCAGGTGGGCGGTGCCCAGCCACCCGACTTCCCCCCCGAAGTAAAGAGGGGTTTTGACGGCCAGGCGCAGCGCGAACATCGCCACCAGCAGCCATGTCCCGAGCCGAGCACGACGATAGAAATCGGTCCGCGACCGCCACTTCGTCAGCGAAAAGTCAGCGAATGCCCCAACGATTAGCCCCACCAACGGCCAACGCACGAAGATGGAGACTAGGCAGGCCACCCCGTAGACAACGTTGATCAGCAGCGCCCCGGCGAAGTAGTTTTCGCCTTTGCCGCTCTGCCAGGCCCACCAGACCCCGATCCCCACCCCGAGCAAACCCGCCAAGGCTTGGGTCACCGGGGTCCGCTGGATGAGGCGGACGGCAGTGAGGACGATGGCGATCCCCGCCGAAGCCACAAGCGCCGGCATCAGAAGTCGAGTCGTCACATACACCACGACAAACACCAGACCGGGCGCGCCCGATTCGAAGACCCCGCGCCATCCGCCAATCGCCTTCCCG
>JAIRXV010000378.1 GCA_031268115.1 Bifidobacteriaceae bacterium | reverse complement strand
GCGGGCAGGGTCAATACTGGTTGCGACGGTCATCGCGGTCGTTTCCTTTCGAGTTGGATTTCACAGGTCTCTCGAAGGGTGACCCGGTGGCCGTCACCGCGCTACGCGGCTCAAGCACCGGACCAACCGATACACCACTCTAAGGGACGCAACTAGACGCTCTGCCTCGCCCGCGTTTCACGGGTCCCAATATCGGCCCACGTTTGGCGAGATCCGACCCATTGGAACTGGCCACCGGGTGACCCGGACCCGGACCTCGCCGTCCACACCGGCATTCAAGTCAACCTGTTCCCTACAGGCCGACTCACCGCCCCGGTCTGTATCGCGAGGGAAGCTGTGCATGCTTGGACGGGTCGGGCACTGATCGCGCGGGAACCCACCCACCGCAGACTCGGGTACCCGGTTCGGGCCCGAAGTCACCGAGCAAGCATGCACAGCTTCCCTCGCGATCCACCCACCCACCCGACGAACCCAAAACTAACCCACTGACAGGGGGAAGAGCCCTCGAAAGAGCCACTTTTTCGCATCTCGACGCAACCGGCCACTCGCCCAACTCACTTATGGACGCCTTCGGGCGATTCTCGGGTCGACGGCAGCCTCGAGCACGCGTCCGGGGTACGTGGCAGACTGAGCGCCGGCCCACCGACGCAGGGAGTCTGCTATGCCGACAATTGCGCACCCGCCAGCCTTCGCGCGCACGCTGCTCTCGATCATTGCTGCCGCCAGCCTGCTGACGGGTGCGGGCTGCACTGAAGCCGACGATGACGTCGCCACCTTGGAGACTCAGGGCGCCTCGACCCCGGCCTCGCCCAGGGTGGGCCAGAGCGAGGGGGCAGAGCCAGCGGAGACTGCCAACCCGGCGGGGACGCCGGACACCGAGTCGGGCGAGCGGAAGCCAGACGATCCGGATGCGCCGAGCGGTCCGGCTGCGGCCCCGAGTGATTACGACGCCGCCCAGTCAGAGGCGGCGCGGGAGTTCCATTCCTGTCTGACCGCCGCCGAGGTGCCGGTCGAACTCTTCGAAGACGAAGGCAGCGGCGTCCACATCTGGCCCGTGGGTGGCGCGTGGATCTTGACGTTGGCGGATGGGTACTCCCAGCGCGGCGGAGGAACCGACGGTAAAGCGATCTCGGTCGAGGAGCAGAGGGCCTTCCAACGCGATCACCAGGGCGAGAACGCCCTGGTGATCGACGGCAAGGACTACTCCGGCCCGTGGGATCAATGCCGTGAATCGTCGGGCTACTTCCTGTACGGCCCTCCGGAAGATCCGGCCGAGGAGATGATCGCGAAGCAGCGGGAGGCCGAGGCCACGAACACCTGGATCGCTTGTGCTCGCGAGAACGGGTACCCCGGACTGGCTGATGTCACCGCCACCGCCAACAGCTGGCCCCGCGCTCTGTTGCCGTTCGACATCGCCGATGAGGCATTGAGTGCACTCATGACGGCTTGCCCGCCGGTGGACGCGGACGCATATGTGGCGTCCCCGCAACCCGATGGCCAGCCGTTGGCCCTCCCGGGAATCGGGTTCGAAGGGCAAGACGAGATCTGGGCAGCGGACGACGCGGGCGAGGATCATCCAGACCTTGGCCGGCTGACGAAACTGCGCAAGCTCGTCGATGGGTTCGTGGATGATGCGATCGACCAGACAAACGAGCAAATGGCCGGCGCCACGAAGGGCTGAGGGCGTATCCAGCGCGGAGCTCGCGAACCCGGGGTTGGCGAGGCGATGATAGAAGGCTGGAAGAGGGTGGCGCCAGCGTCGAAGACCCAGGTGCAAGCGGTTGGGGCGGCAGGCGGCATCGTCCATAAGGAGGGCATGAGCGTTGCCCGCTTGCGGGGTGTCCTGGTGGGGCGACATCATGGGAGGGTCGGGCTGCGGCCAAGAGTGCCGGGGCCGGCGCAACACTGAGGGGCAGCCATGGCAAACGGCTCAGACGGAAACGTGATTGGCAAATTCGCGAAGGCAACGCTGCGGTTTACCGGCGCCGCGCTGAGGGCGGCCACAACCGCGATGGAATCGGGCTCGGACAAGATGAGCGGGTACGTAGACCGCCACACGAAGCCCTCGGACCCGCCGCCCTCCAGCGAGACCAAGGAGCCGGGGGAGTCCTAGAACCCCCTGGGGTGGTGACGCCTCAAACCCACGTGGCGAGGGATGCGGGGCTGGTGATCTCATCGAACGCGAGCGCTAGGGCGCCGCGCACCGGGCCTTCGTCGCCGTAAGTGGCGTCCAGCACCGGGGGCGGGTTGCGGCGGTGGAATGTCATCAGACCGGCGAGGTATGCCTCGTTGAAAGCGTCCGGGGCGGCGGCCCGGAGGTTAGGGGCGATTCCTCCGACGGTGATGATGTCCGGATCGTGGGCGTTGGCCAATCCGCCGATGCCGGCCCCCAGGTCCCGCGCCGTGAGTTCCGCGGCCGCGCGGTCGCGCGAATCGGTTCCGGGGCGAAGGCGGTTCAGGAGGTTGCGGGCGTAGGCGAGGGGATCCGTGGGCGGCGCATCGCCGCGATGGCGGGCGAGGGCCCGCCCGTCCACCATGAGATCCCAGCATCCGCGAGCGCCACAAGGGCATTGGAGCCCTGGGTCTCCCAGGGGCAGGTGCCCGTATTCGCCGCCGGCGCCCTGCGCCCCGGCCACCATTTGGCCGTCCACGATGAGGGCGCCGCCCACGCCCACGGCCACCAGCAGGTGCAGCGCCACGCGCGCGCCCCGCGCGGCACCCCCGCGGGCCTCGGCCAGGCCAGCCAACGCGGCATCGTTCCCGGCCAACAGCAAGGGAGCGGAGTTGGAAGGAAAACGGCTGGTCAAGACGCTGAGGTCGGCCTCGTCCCAGCCTCGTGTGGAGAATTGGAGGAGCCGCGTGCCGCTGACTGTTCCGGCCACCGCGGCCGCAACAGTCCGGACGCGGTTCCCATACCCACGTGCAGCGGTCGCGGCCGCCTTGGCGATGCCGGGGAGGAAGCCCGCTGGATCCTGGTTGCCGTAAGAGCTGGCCGCGACCTCGCTCACGCTGCCGTCCAGGTCCCCGCACCAGATGCGCCATCCGGCCATGCTCAGCTCGATCACCAGAGCCAGCGGGCCGTCGGGATGGGCGGTGAGGACCGTAGTTGGGCGCCCGGGTGCGTCGCGTTTGGCTCGACGCTCACCGATGAGGTGGGCGCGGCGAAGCCGTTCGATCAACTCGGCCGCCGCTCCGCTGGCGAGCCCTAGGCGCTCGCAGGCCTCGGTGCGAGTGATGCCCGGTTGGGCGTGGACAAGCCGAAGCAAATCCGAGGCAGTGGACCAGCGTTGGCGCGCGGCACGGTCCGGCGCCTTAGTGGGCGGCCGGTGAGCTGCCGCCGGTTTGCCAGTCAGGGGACCGCGCTTGGAACTCGGTTGTGCCACGCGCACTGGCGGTTCGCCCGAAGCCACACCGGCGGGATCCGTACTGGTGGCCGGGGCGCCGGTGAGATCAAGGTCCGCCCGGAGGGGCCAGTCGGGCGCGTGGCGGGTCACGGTTCGCTATCCTGCCACGGTAGCAATATACTCGGGCAACGAGGAAAGGTTGGACGAGGGCCGGCATCGGACAAAGGAGCGAACTCATGGGGACTAACGGCCGCGAGAAAGGAACAAACGGCGATGCCGCTTTGCCTGCGCCCGGTCCGGCCGGTCCCGGTCCCGATTTGCCTGTGTCCAGACCCGCCTCGCCCGGGTCCGATCCAAGCGTTCGGTGTGTTTCCCCCACCGCTGGCCTGGCGGTATTGGCGTTTTGCGCGTTCGCCGGGGTGAGCACCGAAATGGCGCCCGTTGGGCTACTGCCGGCGATAGCGACCGCGTTCTCCGCCTCCGAGACCCAGACCGGCCTCTTGGTCAGCCTCTACGCGGTGATTGTCGCGACGCTGGCGGTCCCAATCACTCACGCGACCCGCCGCCTGCCCGGCAAACGGCTGCTCCTGGCCGCCACCGCCTGCTATTGCGCAAGCAGCCTGGTCTGCGCCACAGCGCCGGCCTTCGCGGCGTTGGCGGTCGGCCGGGCACTCGGCGGCGTCACCCATGCCTTGTTCTTCTCCTGTTGCATCGGCTACGCGGCTCGCCTCGTTTCGCCCGAACGCACGGGCTGGGCGTTGGCGTTGGCCTCGGCGGGCGCGTCTGCGGGCTTTCTGCTGGGAGTGCCGTTTGTGACCGCTCTGGCCGATGCCGTGGGCTGGCGCTGGGCGTTCGCGGCCTTGGTGGGGTTGATGGGTGCGGCGAGCGCCGGCATCGTCCTGTTTCTGCCGGATGTGCCCCGTGGCCCCGGCACCGACGATGGCGTCCGCGGCCGACCCCGCGATGCGATCGCCGCGATCGGGGCCAACGCCCCGACCTTTGCTGGGCACTACGTGGCCTATACGTACGTGACCGTGCTGCTGTTGCGATCCGGGGTGTCGAGCTCGGGCCTGGCGCCAATCCTGTTCGGCTTCGGTGCCCTCGGGCTTGTGGGAATCTGGTTGGCGGCGCCCCAACTCGACCGTCGCCCCCGCGCCAGCGCCCTCACAATCCTGATTGCCTGCGCCGCAGGCCTTGTCGGAATCGGAATCGCGTTGCCCGCCCTGGTCCCGGTCTTGATCGCCGGTGCGTTGTGGGCAACAGCGTTTGGCCCGGTGGGGGCACTGTTCCAAAGCGCGGCGGTCCGAACCCGCGCATTCGCGCCAGAGTTGGCAGGAGCGTGGATCAACGCCACATCCAATGGTGGGATCGCAGCTGGGGCCGGGATTGGCGGCTGGGTGCTGGACCGTTGGGGCCTACCCGCGGTGCCCTGGGTGGGTGCAACGCTTTTCCTGGTGGGCGCCATGATCGTCGTGGTCGGACGACGCGCCTTCCCGACGATGCCGCTCCCCCCTCCCCAAGGCCAGTCGCGGCGATAAGGTTTGTCGGTACGGGCGACACTAACGGATGACCGCCGCGCTCGCCCGCAGGTCGCCGACGCACAAGGAAGGCACCATGCCACACAGACCGACCCCGCCCTGCTTTGCGCTGTTGCCCTGGTGGGGGCCGTCATCGTCGGTGGGTGCGCGAATGGCGGCCATGACGTTGCCAGCGTCCGCGAGGACGCCACCCCCGCCACCTCTGGGCCCGCATCTACCCAACGCGAATCGGCCGAGGCAATGTGCG
Source organism: Bifidobacteriaceae bacterium (assembly GCA_031268115.1). Lineage (GTDB taxonomy): Bacteria > Actinomycetota > Actinomycetes > Actinomycetales > WQXJ01 > JAIRRT01. The sequence goes on along the minus strand of JAIRXV010000378.1, from coordinate 5,948 downwards.
CGTGTCTACTCGACGCTGGGTTGCCGGCCAAGCTCACCCCGGTGCAGGGAAGCGAAGCCGATGAGATGCAACTGGATTGGGAGCGTTCGCATATGGTGGTGCAGACGGGGGATTGCGACGCCCAGCTGTCGGATACCTATTGGCTATCGGTGGACGGGGTGGATCGTTCGGAGGACTTCCGGCGCTGCTGCGAGGAATCCGGGTATATCGCGCCGGAATCGAACGCCGATCCGGCAGAAACACTGGAACAGATACAGGTCGCGGCCGAGGCGACCAATGAGTGGATCGCATGCGCTAGCGACAACGGCTTGTCGAATCTGTTCAATGTCGGGGTGACGACCGTCGATGAGGGCGTATGGCCCACCGTGGAACTTACCCTGAAGATGACCCTCGAAGAGCTGCGGAGCCTGCTGGACGTTTGCCCGAATTTTGACGAGGAACAGGCCAGAAGGTTGGCCAGCGGAGAGGATCTGGGTCCGGATTTCGTGGCAGAGCCCGATCCTTACATCGTCATAGAATTACCAGAGGACAGCGCGGACAACGCCCATTGGAAAGAACTCAACGATCTGTTGATGGGAAAGCAGTAACGAGATCTGCGAGGGGTCCGATGAGTGCCATCAGGTGGGGATGAGCGCCACCGTGCGGTGAAGTACCGTTTCTAGGGGTCCGCGCCGAACAAAGCGCAACCAGACGATGGCGATCAGGGTGGCCCCGGCGATGAAGGCGAGTAGCACCCACACAGTGCCCGCCAGGCCAGCGGCGGGAACAGCGTAGATGGCTACAACGTGGAGGGTGTAGACCGTCAGGGACATTGTGCCCACGGCGGTGATAGGCCAGGTGGTGCGCGGGAAACGCTCCGTCAGCCACAGACACGCCCACACCACGATCAGGGACACGCCGATTCCGCCGACGATCTCGAACGTGCTTCCCGTGTGCTCCCCCGCGCTCAGCAACACGCGCCACTCCCAGGCCGGGTTCATCGTGAATGGGTCTTGGGACATCTCGCCCAACGCGTCGAGAGTCAGGCCCGTGGCCCGGTTCGCAACCCGCATGGCAATCGCGGCGCTGCCGTATCCGAGGACGGCGAGCCCAACGCCCGTGGCGATGAGCACACGGCGCGAGATGCGTCCGATGCTCAAGCGTCCCAGCGCGAGCCCCACCAGCAGGAACGGCATCCACGTCACCGCCGGGTACTGACCGGTCAGAACCAAGTCGATGAGGCGATCTCGGGACCACGGCGCCAGCGGATCGAAGCGCGTCACCACGTCGATCGCCCCAGAGCCGTAAAGCCACAGCCGCGCCGGAACGGACGCGACCGGAGCGACGATGGCGGTCACGGCCCCGATCACGCACAGGGTTCGCGGCCGCAGCCAGAGGAACGGCAGCGCGATGAGGAAGAACGCGCCGTAGTAGGCAAGGATCACCGAGACCGGCGTCGAGAGCGCGGTCAGCCCCACGCCAATCAGCAGGAGCAACACCGCGCGAATCGCGATGGCCGCCATCTTCTTCCGCCTGCCCGTGGGGACCGTAGGTGAGGAACCGCCGGTCATCAGGGCCAGTGAGATTCCGGCGAGGATGGCGAACAGGATCGAGGATCGGCCGTGGGTCAGTTCCATGAGGGGGCCAATCACCCCGCCCACCTCGACGCCCGGGCCGATGTGCGCGGCGAACATCCCGAACACCGCCAGGCCGCGGGCCATGTCGATGCCGCGCAGGCGCACCCGGCCGGTTCGGCCCGCTCCGGGGGCGTGGGCAGGTTCGGCGGGCAGCGCCGGCAGTAAGTCCGCTTCGCGGTGGCTCTGGGGGATGGTCATGGTGTTCACTCTTGTCGCCATTACCCGTCGAGGGTATCCGCCAGTTGGCTGAACGGCCCCCGCCAGCCGGCTGGACTTGCGGGCGCCGGCCCGCCCGCCCGCGCTCTGGCCCCGTATCGTGGGAGGAACGCTGGATGGGACGCCGGATGGGGCGGGCCGAGTGGACATGCAGGTCAGGTGGGGCCAATGATTCGTGTGGTGATCGTGGACGATGAGGCACTGGTGCGTTCGGGGTTCAGTTTGATCCTCGGCGCGGCCGATGACATTGAGGTGGCCGATGCCGTAGACGGGCCGTCCGCGCTCGGCACCGTCAGGCGGGAGGAGCCTGACGTTGTGCTCTTGGATATCCGGATGCCCGGCCAAAACGGGCTGGACCTCCTGGCCGAGATAAGGGGATTGACGTCCCCCCCGGCGGTTGCCATGCTGACCACGTTCGATTCCGACGGTCACATCGCCCAGGCTTTGAGGGCCGGCGCGGCCGGCTTCCTGGTCAAAGACACCGATCCCGAAGAGTTGCCCGCCCTGGTCCGTTCCCTCGCGGCCGGCGGAATTGTGTTTTCCCCGCAGGTGTCGCGCATCGTCATAGACGGCTACCTCGGCGCCAGCGACCATGCGTCCACCGATCTGATCGGCTCACTCACTGGGCGCGAACGCCAAGTGTTGGCGCGCCTTGCCACTGGGCAGTCCAATGGGGAGATTGGCGCCGGTCTGCATTTGAGCGTGGGCACCGTCAAAGATCACGTCAGCTCGATCCTCGGCAAGCTCGGCGTGGCCACCCGCCTTCAGGCTGCCCTGATCGCGGAACGTGCCGGCCTGACCGTGAAGGACAGACCATGACCGGGCTGGCGCGGCCGCGATGGCTTACCTCCGTCATCGTCGATGTGGTTTTGATTGCGGCCGGGCTCGCGGACGGCCTGCTTTTTCTGTACGGCGCCTCGCCTTGGGAGATCGGCGTCTCGATTGTGGGCGCGGTGGGTTTGGGTGTGCGGCGCCGTTGGCCTTGGGTGTCGTTGCTGCTCGCCTTGCCGGCGCTCGCCCTCGTGTCGGGGTTTGTGCCGGGGTTGGTGGCGCTGTACTCGGTAGCGCTTGGCGAGCGCCGCCGCCCGCTGACAGTGGTCGCTGGCGCCTGTGTGCTGGCGGCCTCATTTGGGACTTGGTGGGAGCCGGGTGCGGCCAGCGACATGATCGCGTCCCTCATTTACGCCACGATGGCGGCTGCGGCCCCGATTGCTCTCGGTCTTCTTGTCCGGACGCGGCGGGAGCTGATGGCTCGCGTGGAGGATCTGCAGGCGGCTCGCCTAAGCGAACGGCGTCACGTGGAGGCGGAGATTCTCGCCGCGGAGCGTGCGCGTATGGCGCGAGAGATGCACGATGTCGTCTCCTCCCAAGTCAGTCTTCTCGCCGTGCAGGCCGGTGCCCTGCAGGTGGCCACCGACGACCCGGCCGTTGAAGGTACGGCTCGCATCATCCGCTCGCTGGCCGTGAAAACTCTGGACGAGCTTCGCCAGATGGTGGGCGTACTGCGCGCCGGTGCCCACACCGGTTCCCACCTGGCGCCGCGGCCAACGGTCGCGGACCTGCCTGCTTTGGTCGCCGCTTCGGGCATCCCTGCACGAGTCGATCTGAAACTGCCGGAGGGTTTGTCCGCGAGTGTGCAACTGGCTGTGTACCGCACCGTTCAGGAGGCGTTGACCAATATCCGCAAGCACGCCCCAGGGGCCACCGCCACCGTCACCGCGACCGCCAAAGGGGGCCTGATCGAGGTGGTCGTTCACAACACCCGCGGGACCGAGCCGGGCATCGAGTTGCCCCGCGCGGGACACGGACTCCTCGGCTTGCGCGAACGGGCCGAACTCTTGGACGGCACCCTTAGCACGAGCTTTGAGTCCGATGGCGCCCACGTCCTGACGCTGCGCATCCCCCGCGCCGCCGGCCCTGGCGCGCGAAACTTGGGCTGTTAGCACAGCGGGTAGACGTCGGTATTTCAAGGCGCCCGAGCGACCTTAGGAGACTGTCGGACAAAGCCGAAATCGGGCATTTCGCGAGACATCACCGCGGGTCAGAGCGTTGCGGTTATCCGCGAAACGGCTTTGTCCGACAATCTCTTAGGGCCGTATTGGCCGGACCGGTGCCGCGGCACCCCCCATGTCGCGTCCATATAGAGCTCTTGGCTATTGGGACCGCGGCCACCCGCATCGCGATAGAGGTTTCGGCTATTAGCTCGAGTCGAAACGCGGGATTCTAAGTCGGTGCTGAAAAGCACCTAGATCGCGTGGTTTGCGTTGCAAACATACAGGTCAGAGAGTTACGTATAGCTTAGAATGAGCCTTTTTCAGCAGCGCCCTAGGTCGGAGAAAAGCACCAACCTGGCAATGCTAGCTGCTGCGTCTCAACTGGTCAGCGCGGTCTGCGCCGATCCAGTTGACGCAGTCGTCGGCCCCTTTGTCAGCGGCCTTCTAGCGATCCTAGTCGCCAAAAGCTCTATTGATGTGAGCTTGTAGTGCCCACTATTGACCAATGGCTCTTTATCGATGCGGCCCGCACCGACTGACCCGAACCCGACCGGCCGGTCTGCGCCCACTTGCCCAGGCCGGTGTCGTCGGCCTGTGACCGCCGCGGCACCGCACACCAGCTGCCGCGTTTTCTCTAACCCGGGCTTCGCCCTACTCGGCTGACGTGGGTCTCGCCCTATCTGACTGACCCGACCATCGCCCGACCCTCCCGACATGCGCTTCGCCCTACCCGCCCCTGGAAGCACGGCTCGTGGGCGGCGAGCCCGACCCTCCCGACATGCGCTTCGCCCTACCCGTCCGACGCGACCATCGCCCGACAATTCACTAGCCCTCCAATCCGCGTGTCCCACCGTCACTCATGCGTCTGCGCGGCCGATCGCGGTGGGGTTCCGCTTTGGGGCTCGCCCCCGCGCGTGGGGTTTCACTTGACGGTGATTCGGTAGGTTCTGACCTTGCCTCCCGCCCGGATTTGGATCCGGGCCGTTCCCGGCCGTTTCGCGGTCAGCCGCCCGGCGGGGTCCACGGTCGCGACCTTTGGGTTGGTGGAATGGAAGCGGAACTCAACGCCTGTCGCTCTGGCCGGTGAGCTTCGGGCGTTCAGCACCTTGATCGCCCCTGTCTTCATGGCCTTGGGCACGGCTGCCGCAAGGGACTTCACCGCTGTCCTGTTCGGGACTACGGTCACGATGACTTTGACGGTCAGGTGTCGCCCGGTGGCCGTCTTCTCCACGGACGTACCGGTCACGGTCGCCTTGCCCAATGAGACACCGAGTGTGCGGCCCGTGCGCCTGTTGACCTTGACCACGGACGGTCTTGAGCTCACCCACACCATGCGCCCTAGCTTTGCTGAGTCAGTCTTATAGACGACGGCCAGGGGCCTGACCTTGGCGCCCTTGGTCAGTCGGATTCTCTTTTGGGAGACGCCCACCGCGGTCAACGCGTCCGCCGATGGCGCCGCCCCGGAGCCCGCATCGGGTCCCGGCCGCGCTGGGGCCGGGTTTGGTGTCAAGCCAGGTGTCGAAGAAGCCGGCGGTGTGGCGCTGGTTGTCGAGCCATCACTGGGCGGCGTCTGTTCTGGCCGCGATGTGTTGCCGTGAGAGGCTCCGCCCTGTGGTAGGTCGTTTGGTGAGGTTCCGCCGGGCGGTGGGTCGTTTTGCGGGTCGTCAGTTGGTGGCGGTTCGGTCTCTCCGACTGGCGGCGGCGAAGAGAAGGTGAACCCGAGCCGTGCGATCACCTGGCCGTCGATCTTGATCGTGAGCTGCACGGCCTCGCCCAGGGTGTCGGTGAAGGTCACCGACACCACACCATCGGCCGAGGAGCGGGAAGAAATCGTGCTCAGCCCGTTCGGGAACAGCGCCGACTTGGTGGCTTCCAACTCGAATAACACTTCGATGCCGCTGAGACCATGCCCGTAAGCATCCGCCACGGTCAATTCCGCGGTATGCGCGGTTTTGCCGTCGGCCGTTGCGACCGCTCCCGCCGATGCCGTCAACGACCCCAACGTTTCGGCCTCGGACAGCGCTCCCGCGACAAACACGGCCTCCAAGTCGCGTTGCCCAGCCTCACCCTTGCGGCCCACCTGGAAGCTCACACCGCCATCGGCGTAGTTGGCTTGCAGGAT
>JAIRXV010000374.1 GCA_031268115.1 Bifidobacteriaceae bacterium | reverse complement strand
GGATCTGAACGGACCCGCGGGGCGGCGGCCAGTAATGCCGGTCCGAGGGTCTTCCTGCCCCGAATGGGTGGTGGTGGACCCGGACCTAACTAGCGTCCCTCACTCCCATCCACGGATTTTGACCGTCTTGGACACGCGCAACTTTGCTCGCTTTGGGGCGGATTTCGCGGTGGCTTTGAGGCGGTATTTGGCCGTCGCTGAAACGCGGATTTTGAAAAGGCGTACCCCGTCCACGGCAATTGTCTTGACCTTGATCCATTTGCGGCCCTTCCAAACCTGGAGTTCGAGGCGATCCGCTTTCCCCTTATAAGGGTTGTTCCACAGCGCAACGGCCGTGGTGACTTTGCCGAGCGGGGCGTAGCTCGGGACCAAGAGCCGGGGGGTGCGGGTGGCTCCGCGGGAAATCACGCGCGTTGTGACCACGGACGCGGAGGTCGTTTTAGGCGGAAGCCGCCAGCCGGCCGGAGTTGCGACCGAGCGCGCCACCGCCCGGTAGGTGTAAACCCCGCTCGGGCGCAGTTGCCACACCCCGGCGCCGTCTACGACATCGACCTGAGACATCGATGTCCAGGCGCTGCCGTTGAACCTTTGAACCTCCACTACGCCTGTCACGGGTCCGGAGGAGGAACTCCAGCTCAGTGAGTAGGTGCCGATCTCCCCGGGGTTTACGTCCGCGGGCCCGGCGATGTTAGGGCGGTCCACCACCGAATAGGCTGCGGGCACGCGCAACTCGTCGAGGTGGGGATAGAGATATTGGCCTGGGCAACTAGTCGCATTGTAGAACGTGCCACCGCGCCAATAGGTCGCGTCCTTATGTCCGATGATCACGGACATCGTCTTTCCGCTGGTGGCGTAGGTGGTGGTGGAACTCGGATCGTAGATCCCGCCAGCGGCCAGACGCCACGCGATAATCGAAGATAGGGCCGCGATGGACTCGGAAGTCGGCGTCGTCTCCTCGTAGTTCCCCAATACCGAAACGCCGAACGTTTCAGAGTTGAAGTGGTTGGCGTGCGCACCGGTCACGTTTTCGTCGATGCCTCCGGCGCGACCCTCCCAAATGCCTCCGTATTTATCGACCAGGAAGTTGTATCCGATGTCGTTCCATTTGAGTGAGCCAACGTGGTAGTTGAAAATGGAATTGACGATGGACGGCACCTGATCCGCAGTATAGGTGTTGCCCCCGGCAGTATGGTGGACAATCGCGCCCCGCAAGGTGGAGAAGTACTTTGGTGGATCCTTGACGCGCGATTCGGGGGCCTTCCATTCGGCCCGGGTGTGGACGGTTGGCTCGGCCGGGGCCGGCGGTACCGCCAAGGGCGGCTCGGGAGCCGGCGGTGGCGGTTCGGCTGGAGGTACCGGGGGCACCACCGGCTCGTCCAGCGGGGGCGCCACAGGTTGGTCGACTGGCGCATCCTTGTTTGGATCGGGCACCGGCGACTCGCCCTCACCCGGCGTGGGTTCCGCCGGGGGTGTTGGGGACGTGGGGTCTTGGGGAGCCTCGGGTTCTGTTGCGAGCCGCCGCTCAGCGAATGTCGGTGCGGATTCGGGCGACGCCCCTTGCGACGCCCCTTGCGACGCCCCTTGCGACGTCCCCGCGACAGGACCCGCCGTGCCATCCGCCGCCTGCGAGTCCTGGTCCACCAGCTGCGATGCCAGGGCCGGATCTGCGTTCTGCCCGGCGCTTCCATCTTGGCCCGGCGCGGCGCTCAAGTCGGCGGACGGATCGCCGTTCGCCTGGGCATCCGTGGAGCCATTGATCGCCGCGCCGCCAGACACTTCGATCCGCCCTGCCCCGCGCCCGAACGGGCCGCGCGCGCCGGACTGGTCGTCGGGTAGTGAGGCGTCCACCAACTGGGCGGCAAGGCTTTGCGGCAGTGCGCCATCGGCGGTGACCACCTGCACTTGGACACCCGACGAGGCGGCCGCGACGAACGGTTCGGTGCCGCCCACCGCGCCCTGACCCTCTTCGCTATCCGGTGCGGGTCCGCCGGCCTGCGCCGCGAACTCCATGTCTGTCCACTCGGTCCACGCGCCATCGGCAAAAGTCCTCAGGCGCACCGCAGTCGGTTGGTCCGCCGCATCCCAGGTCACGCCCGCCACCGCGAACTCCTCGGTGCGCACCGGCTGGGTGGTCACAGTCACAGACCCGTCGGGTTCGCCCGTCGTAGTGGGCGAGGATGTGGGCCTGACCTCACCGACGATGCCGTTCAAGGGCACAGCCTGAATCTCCCCCTCAGGCGCGGGCAAGTCCACTTCGAGCGGCGCCGTGCGGTCCGCTTCCACCTGGCCTTCTGCCTCGCCGTACGGCGTCGGCGACGTGAGCGACACCTGAGGTGGGGGAGCAGCGGGAACCGAAGAGCCGGCATCGTCCAAGGCGGACGGCGGACCCGACGCACTCAAATCAATACTGGACGTTGGTACGGCAAACGCAACGCCGAGCGCGGCCACAGCCGCAACGAGCCCCGTGGGCCCATGTCGAAGTTGAGTTCGGCGCGCGTGCCTAGGCACGGCGAGACGATGAACGATCATGGGGAAGAAATCCAATTCAGTTGAGATCAGGATCGCTGTTCGAGGACGGCAGCGAAACACCGCCATCCAAGATGCTGGTTGCCGCCTCGCGGCAGTTGCCACGCTAGCCCAACGTTGCGCGCAACGTTGGGACTTTGTGGGCGATTCGTGTGAAATGAGACGAGGCGCGCCAGAGTGGATATACGGCGCTGATACGGTCGAGGGATGGCCCAACTCGCAACCAAGCGCAGGCAAACCTGGCTGAAAGCGGCACGGACCGGATCGAAGATCGCCGTCGGGACGGCCGCGTTTCTCCTGGTGGCAACGCTCGCGCTAAACGGATATGTGGTAGCGAGCAGCCGCGGGCGAATTGTCGGCGCCGAGCGGGTAGCGGGTGGCGGATACGACTGCATCGCAGTGCTTGGCGCGGGTCTCAACCAAGACGGCACGCCGGGGCCGATGCTGGCGGCCCGCCTCGACACGGCGGTCGAGCTGTACCGAGCGGGAACCTCGGATGTGGTGTTGATGACGGGGGATAATTCGCGGCCCAACTACGACGAGGTGGGCGCCATGGAACGCTACGCGATCGACCGCGGCGTACCGGCGGGCGCGATAGTGCGGGACCGCGCGGGCTTTTCCACATATGAGTCGATGTACCGGCTGCGCGATGTGTTCGGGGCATCGAAGGTGGTGGTGGTCACACAGGAATACCACCTGTATAGGGCGATTTTCGATGCGCTCAAACTGGGGCTGGATGCCGATG
>JAIRXV010000263.1 GCA_031268115.1 Bifidobacteriaceae bacterium | reverse complement strand
GTGGTGGTGGCCTTGGCCGCCAAGGGCGTGTGGATTGCGCTTGTGGTGATCGCGTTGATCGCCGTCATCGGCCAAGTCGAGGGCCACTTGTTGCAGCCCATGATCATGGCCCGCCAGGTTTCTTTGCATCCTGTGGTGGTGGCGGTGGCGGTTGTGGGGGGGACGTTGCTTTCGGGGATCGTCGGGGCGGTGGCAGCGGTCCCGGTGGTGTCGGTGGTTTGGGCCGTGTATTCCCGCCTGCGGGACGATGTGCGGGTCGAGGGTTTACAGAGCGGATAGGGGAGCCGGGGGATGCCGTCTGCCGGCATCGGCCCTCGACGATGCCGCGGATGCCTCACTCCCGTTCTTGGGGTGGCGCTTAGGGGCGTCCTCGCAGGCGATTGATCGCACGGCGGTCCGCTTTGGTGGGGCGTCCAGCGCCGCGATCACGGATCCCAGCCCCGAACCCTCCGATTCGCCCAGCTCCCGTGGCGGTCTTAGGGGGTGGGGGCGGGGAATGGTCTTCGTAGGCTTGGCTGGCAACCGCCGCGCCCACCCGCTTGACGAGCAATTCGCGCACCACCACGACTCTTTCCCGTTCGCCGCCCTTGACGGCGATCTCGTCTCCGATCCCCACGGCAGTGGCGGGTTTGGCGCGTTCCCCGCGGACCCGGACGTGCCCCGCGTCGCAGGCGTCGTGGGCCTGGGTGCGGGTCTTGAAGAGGCGTATGGCCCAGAGCCACGCATCGACCCGGACTTTGCGTGCCGCTACGTCGTGCCCTTCGCCCATGGCCTCCATTCAACACCACCTGGGAGGTAGGGCTGGGCGAGATCGATCGGTAAGCTGGGTGTCGCCGCGGCCCGTATTCGCTCCGCAACACCCTGTCTCTGGCCGCGCGGCACTGAAAGGAGCATCACGCATGTCGATTGGATTCATCGGCGCGGGCAACATGGCCAGCGCCATCGTGCGGGGGATTGTCGAGTCTGGCTATGCCGCCCCCGGGGACATCCTCGTCTCCGACCCCAACCCCGGTGCCCTGAGTGCTTTGGTCGCCCAGACCGGAGTGCAAGGCGCGGCCGGCAACGCTGAGGTGGTGGCGGCCAGCTCGACGGTGGTTCTTGCCGTCAAGCCGCAGGTGTTGCCTTCGGTATTCGAGGAGGTCGCTGCGCGAATGGTGGCAGCCGGCCCCCTGGTGGTCTCGATTGCCGCGGGCACCCCGATCGCGAAGCTGGAGCGTTGGCTGAGCCCGCACGTCCCTATCGTTCGCGCGATGCCGAACGTCAACGCGCAGGTCCGCCAGGCAATCTCGGCGGTCGCGGGGAATGGGGCCGCGTCCAGGGATCAGATCGATTCGGTCTTAGCGATGTTCGGGTCTGTCGGCGATGCCATCGAGCTTGAGGAGCGCCTGTTTCGTGCGTTCATGGCAATCGCCGGGTCGTCGCCTGCTTGGACGTTCCTGTACATCGACGCGTTGGCGCGCGGCGCTGTTGCGGCGGGTATGCCAAAGGCGCTCGCGCTGCGGGTGGCTGCGAAGGCCGTGGCCGGTTCGGCTTCGCTTGTGGACGATGGCGGCGCGCACCCTTGGGAACTGATAGATCGCGTTTCGTCGCCGGCAGGCACGACCATCGCCGGGCTAAGCGTCCTAGAGGAGCGGGGTCTGCCCTCTGCGATAACTCAAGCGGTGCGGGCCACGGTCGAGCGGGATAAGGAGATCTCAGCTGGCAGCGATTAGCCTCCGGTCACCGCGTCGAGCGGGTCAGCCTTGCCTTGCCACGCTATGCGCCAAACTCCGTTGGAAATCGGCGGGAACAGAAGGGGCGCGGCCTCGGTGAGCCTCTTGTTGTATTTATACTTCTTGTTGTAGCCGCCTCTTTTACCGTTATCGTCGTAGGATCCCATAATCCCTCGGAAGCGTTGAGCGATAGAGCCGAAGACTTCTAGGTCGCCGAGTTCACCCCAGATATCCCAATTCTGAAGCCCGAAGGATCCGGAAGTCGCGTAGATCGCGGCCTCGATCCGCAGTCCCGGCCTGCCGTCGTAGTCGCGCGGCCAAAGGCCGGTGCCGACATACGTGTAGGGCAGCGAGTCGGGCTCCGTCATTTCGTATTCCTGGTACCTCCAAAGGGTACCGGCGGCGTTGGCTATGTTCTTTATTACCATCGGGTTGTAGATTTCGATCCTTTGGCCGGCCATTACACCGATCAGGTCTTGATCGTCGTTGTCTTGCAGCAGGTCTCCCGTGATCACAGCAATCCTGTCCGCGGCGATGGTAAGGTTACCGCCGGTAAAATGTCCCTCTATCCAAAGGTTGCCGATTCCGTCATACATTTCCGGGAGTTCCATGACCCATTCTTCGATGTATTCCGCGTAGGGGGTTGGGGCCTGTCCCTCATAGTTGCCGAGCGGTAGACCGTCACCGATGGCGCCGTGGTGAATCTTGGTCGGTGGGACGCCGGTTGCCGGGCCGACATAGATGAGGCCTTCCTCTGGAACGTCGACTCGCGCTCCGCTCGGGGAGGCGAGGGCCGCCAGAGACCCACAGCCATCGCGGTAAACGGTGGTCTCCTTGGACCAGACAATCATCTCATCGCCGTCGAGGATTATGCGCGTGGGCCCGGCGTATGCGCACCCAACCCCATCGTCGACGGCCTTGACCTTAGCATTCTGGGTAGTAGGCAGGTCGAGAACCCGCCGGTAGCTGGGCGCGGGTCCAAGCCATTGAAAATGGCCAATTACGGGGGCTCCAGTACTTCTAACATCGCCCACGACGCATCGATCCCAGGTCGTGTTATCGGTCGGATCGACGTTCTTGCATTCGGGGTTAGACGACGAGAGCTGGTCGTAGACCTTACCTTCGACTGCGTAAATGGCGTCGTTGGAGTGGACGGGTCCATCGAGCTCATCGCCTAGGCCGAAGCGCGCCTGATCGCAGTACCTGGGGTTCGCCGGGTCGAGTGCGCTTTGGTATGTGTGGAACTTGCCATCCGACGCCGGGGTGAACGGGTATGAGTCCCATGCGTAATGGAGACCCGGCGGGGTCGCTCCTGCCGCCCATCCCCAGCCGCATTCCTCGGAGGTGAGCTGACCGGCCGGGTAGAACCCATTGGTTATTCCCGGCCAAAGGAGTGCGTCGTTGGGGTCGCTGAGCTCATAGTCCGTCAGCCACAGCCACATGGTTGGGGTCTCGCGGCTGAGCCGGGCTTTGACTGAGCGGTAGACGTCGCGAGAGCGGCCCGTTGAGACGACTTCGATGCTCTCCGCCAGATCGGCACTCGAGACAATCGCGTAGTGGTACGCCTGGTCTTCGCCTAGCTGTTGGAAGCGGGCCGCCATGTCTGGATCCCATCCGCAAACGGCGGCGTAGATGTCCATATCCGCCGCGGGCCCTCCGGTGGCATCCTTGTTGCAGTATCCGTCCGGATCGGCCTTTGTGGCATCGATATGGGCGAGGTACGTTGGATCGACTCGGAACTCGGTGAGTAGATCGTTGACGCCGGACTCGGCGGCGGCCAAGGCGCGTTCCGCGTCCTGCTCGTAGCGGGAGTACTTGACCGAACCCGTAACGTAGGTCAATGTAACCATCACCATGACGAGTGTGATGGAGAGGGCTACGAGAACTGCCACCATAGCGATGCCGCGCTCTCCGCGGCGGGAGCGGCGGAAAAACAAGAGCCTCATTATTGTTTGCTCCATCCTTTGATCGCGTGGCGCCTGAAGACCGTGGTGGCGGTGTCGGCGCTTTGGCTGCCGGGGGTGCCTTTGACGGCGACTCTGAGCTCGACGGCCGTGATCTGCATGAGTTGATCGTCTCCGGTGACGCTTGAAACGGTTGACCCGACGCCGGCGTTGGTCTGCAAGGCATAGGAGAACAAGGCGTCTTGCTGGACGTTGCGAGCCAAGACGATGTCCTCGAAGAGCGCTTCGGAACAGCCTGGGTGAGCCCAGTCGCAGAATGTCTTGGTGCCGTCCAAGGCGATTTCGGGTCGCTGAACGCAGCGGCGCAGAGTGTTGGGTTCGCCGGGATCACCGGTCCAGCACTCCTCGCCCAAGACAATGGTGACCCTGACCACCAGGCCTGGCTCGCTGAGTCCTTGCACGGGCAGCGCGGAGGTAAACGTCATCTTCTTGTGGTTCGCGACCTCGAATACTGCGCCGTTTGGGCTCTCTGGATTCGAGGCGGCGTTGGCCAGCGCGTCGCCAAGCCAGACGCTGGCCTTCTGGATGCCGTCGACTCGTTCCTGACGGGCCAGATTCAGTCCGTCGTGCTTGGTCAAAGAGAAGCTCACCACTGCCAAGAGACCCAGAACGGCCGTACCGACGGCAATGACTATGAGCAGCTCAGCGAGTGAGGTCCCCCGGTCCGACTGGGCCTCGGGGCGGAATGGGCGGTATTTCATGGTGTCCCCGCATTGATCGATGCGTCCTGGCCGGGGCCAAGGGTGATGGTGCCGGAAAAGCCGGTGCCAGCGTACGTGTAGACCCCCGGCCAAAGGGAGGCGAAGGTCGCGGTGCCGCCAGTGACATTGGCGGCGATGGTTGCGCCCCCGCCGCTCGCCCCGAAGAGCGTGACCGTTGTCGCCGCCCCGGGTACACCTGTCACGGTGAGCGAAGCGGCCGGGTCGTAATCGGGGAAGGTGACGTTGCGCGAGGACCCCGGCATGACCGAGGTCTCGGTTATCGCGGGCTGTAACTGGTGGGCTTTGTCGACGTATGGGACGGCGCTGGTGTGGCCCAGCAGCACGATGTCGTATGAACCCCCCGACGCCGGAGGGCCGACGGTGAAGGCGACACAACCGGTGGTGTCGGTGATTTCGGATTGGTCCCCGCCAGCGCTGGAGACCCGCACCGTAACGCCTGCCCGCGGTACGCTCGGAGGAGTGGCCGTTCCGTCGACGCAGACGTTCAGGACGGCCGCGGCCGGAGCGCCCGCTCCGGCGCCAAGATCCATTGCGATGTGCTGACCGGGCTGCAGAGTGACCGACTGGGGGGACCCGTCCGTTACGAGGGAATAGACGCCTGGCCACAAGGCGGGGAATATCGCGGTGCCTCCCTCAACATCGACGGTGACGGAGCTGACGCCACCTGTGGCCGGCAGCATCGTCACGGCCGTGGCGGCAGCGGGGACGCCGGTGACTGTCAGCGAGCCGGCCGGATCGTATTCCGTGAACGACACGGCCCGCGATTCGCGGGGGGTGACTAAGAATTCTGTCTTAGTCGGGTGCTGCTCCTGGCCCATGTTGACGAAGACCGTGGATCCAGTGTGACCGAGAAGGGTGAATTCGTAGTCTTCCCCACTGGCAAGCGGCGTGGTCGAGAAGATGGCGCAGCCTTTGGCGTCCGTGACTGCTATTTCGTTTGTGCCGCCGCCCGTCATCTGCACTCGAACATTGGCCCGTGCCGGGTTGGAGGGATCGGTTGTACCTTTGACGCTGACTCCGAACACCGCTTGATCGTCTCCGATTCCGGAACTCGCCTCGCGGTGAGGGGCAAACAATTTGGCTGCGACATGCGGTTTGGTGGATGCACCCATACCTTGCCAGCTGACTCTAACGGCCACTGAGAGCGCGAATTGCGTGATGTCGTCAGCGCCGGTGGTGGAGTTGCACGGCGACCCGGCCCCGATCACCTGGCGGCTCGTGGTCCGCTCCACTCGGTAGTTGCGGCCGTCCACTCGGAAGGCAAAGTCTGCGTCGTCGGAAACCATATCGCTGGCAACATTGGGGTTGATCGCTGTGGCCGGGCTGAGCAGCGATGCTGCCCCATCGGCGCCTAGGCCCATCGTTTCGGAAACGAGGTTCAGTTCGCGCTGGGCCAGGCCCGCGGCCACGATCCGGGCGCCGTTGTTGGCCGACACCGCGGTTCCCTGAATCACGATTTCAGTGGCGGCGGCTGTGAAGATGCCGAGCAGGAGGATCGCGACCAAGACCTCTATTAAGGAGGTTCCGCGATCCGATCCTTGTGACGGGCGGCCGCGCAAGGCCCATCGCGGACCATGCGCTTGGCCGGGCGCACTCACGGCTTCAGTGCCGCCGTGAAGGCGGCCGTTGAAACACCGACTTGTTAGCGTCGGGGCCCCTCGAACCCGACTAGTCATTTTCACGCACACACTCTCCCCCTTTGGTGTGTCGTCGTTCTGAGCGCCAGGAGCTTAGCGGGACTATCGGAGCCCGGCCGCCTCAGCGCGCCGCCCGGATGGTAGCGCGAACCAAAGTCGGGCGGTGGGACCTTGGGGCTAACGCGGGACAGGGCGTGAAATGCCAGCCGGGCCATATCGTTTGGACCGGAGAGCCCCTCCCAGGGCGCCCGAATCCGCGCAGCCGCTTTTGCGTGCACGCCATCCCCTTAGGTGTGTGGCCGATTCAACGCTTCAGGTGGCTGACAGGAAGACCTCACGGCAGGCGCCGTGCTGTCGCCGCAGGGGATGTTACGACCGATCGACCGGTTGGGCAACGCGGCACACCCGGCATCGCACCGATTTGCCGTGTCTGGATGCCATGTTTGCCGTGTCTGGATGCCAGGATTGAAGTGTGCCTCTTCGTATCATGACCGTCTGCACGGGCAACATATGCCGCTCTCCGATGGCCCAGGCGGTCCTAGCCGACCGCTTCGCCGATGCCCGAATCGACGCCATCGTAGATTCGAGCGGCATATCGGATGAGGAGGCCGGCAACCTGATCGATCCGCGCGCGAGACGGGTCCTTGCGCAGGCCGGGTACCCAATCCCCGAACACCGCGCCCGGTCGATCGAACTGGCGGACTTCGGCCGGTGGGACCTGATCCTGCCCATGACCTATCGCCATTGGTGGCACCTTAGGCGTTTGGCCGAGCGGTCCGGTCGGCCCACGGCCGCGGTGCGGATGCTAAGAGAGTTCGAGCCGGGTGCCCAGCCATCGCCATCGCCATCGTCGGGCCTCGACATTGAGGATCCATGGTATGGCGGAATGAGTAATTTCACGCATGCGCTGGCTCAGATTGTGGCCGCTTCGTCCGGCGTGCTCGCGTGGGCGAGGCAAAGGACACCGATCCCGGACTGAGCCGAGACAGTCGCGCTAATGTGGCTCGCGTTGCCCCGACGATCGTTCCTGGGGCGTTCCAATTGTCCCTGGGGGGTCGCGATGCTATCGGCGCGTAGGTGCGCTCAAAAGGCGGTGGTTGTGGCGGTGGCGCTATGCCTCGCTGGGGCCGCGACCGCGCCGGCCATCGCGGCGCATCCCACCGCTGAGGCTGCCCTGTCCGCCAACGCAGTCCCTGAGCCGCGCCCACCCATGGTGAATCCCTCCAGCCCCTCGGCCGATCCGTCCCGAATTGTGGCTCTGGCGCGCGAAGACGCTGCCCCTACGGCCGTGGCGAAGGCTCTTTTGGGCATGTCCCCTGAGGCGACAGTGCGGTGGGACGGGGACGATGGCGGTCCCGCCCTCCTGGAAACCGACCCCGCCTCGGCGTCGGCGGTGGCGGCGAAACTGCTGGCGACCGGCCTATTCGAGGCGGTCGACTTCGATGCGCGTCGGACCGTGGACGACACCGGCTACACGTCCAACCCGAATGACCCTTTGTTCGTGTCCGCCGATCTGGGCTGGCCCCTCAAGGGCGGAGTGGGGACCGGGTTGGCTTCGCTTTGGCCAACCTTGGCCGACGCGGCGCCCGGGGCGTCCGTACCGGTCGCGGTCATCGATTCGGGGTTCTACGATTCCCATCCCGATAAGCCCCAGTGGATGGCGAACCGGTGGGACTTCGGCAGCGGCGACGCCAAGCTGGCGCCAGACACCCCAGACCTCCCCGGGGCCTACCACGGGGCCTATGTCGCATCGTTGATCGGTGCCACACCCAACAACGGCATCGGCGGGACCGGGGCGGCCTGGGACACCACGGTGCTTTGCTACAAAGTAGCCAACGCCCAGGGTGTCATCCAAGACTCGGCGGTTGCGGCCGCCATCGCCCGGGCCGTGACCGACGGCGCCCAAGTGATCAACCTATCGATCGGCGGACCCGACTATTCGACAGTCATGGCTACGGCGGTCGCGCGGGCCCACGCCGCCGGCGTGGTCGTGGTCGCGGCCGCCGGCAACGATAGCTCCCAGCAGGCGCACTATCCGGCGTCCCTGCCATCGGTGATATCGGTCGCCGCATACGGGCCCGATGGAGCGGCGTTGGCTGAAGGTACATACAACAGTCAGGTCGATATCGCGGCCCCCGGGTCCCAAATCGCGATCTTGGCCGAGGACGGGACGGTCCGCATCGGCCGAGGCACCAGCTTTGCCGCGCCCTATGTGTCGGCGACCGCCGCCCTGTTGCGCCGCCATCGTCCCGACCTTGGGCCAGATGCGGTGGCCGATATCCTGTTCGCCACGGCCAGAGACGTGACGTCGAGCGGGATCGGGCGAGATCCTTACACCGGCGAGGGGGCGCTGGACGCTTCGGCGGCGATTTCCCGGGTGCGCGCCGCCACTGGTCCCGTTGCCCGACTGACCGTGACTCCAAGCGGGACCGCCACGACCGCGGACGCGCCCATCACGGTCGCCGTGACCGGATGGGATAAGGCCGGCCACCCGGTGGCTGGCGCAGACCGGGCCCAGGTTGCCTATTCACTCCAAGACGGATGCACGTTCCCAGTGGGGACAGTCCCGTCCATGCGAATCTGCACCGTGACCGCCCGCCTCGAAGGGATTGTCGGGACCGCCACGGTCGCCGTGTTCGATGTTTCGGTGTTGCGGCAGCTCGAACTATTCGGGGACCCCGTTCCCGGCGCGACCCTCTCGGTCGTGTTGCCTTCGGGTTGGCCCGCCGGTTCGGTGGCCGTGCAATGGACCCAAGCGGGCGTGGCTATTCCCGGTGCCCAAGGCACCGCTTACACCATTGCTCCGGAGACGGCGGCCGGGCAACTCCTAGGTGCTTCGTGGTCTCTGACTCACGCCGGCCTGACGGTCGCGGGCCACGTCAACGCCTTGGCGGTGGTCCGTTCCCTGCCCGCTGCGACCACGCCCCCGCCCACGCCGGTCACGCCGGCTGTGCCAGTCAAACCCGTCAAGTCCGTCCCCAAGGTGACTGTCAAACGCAGCGGGCGGACCGTCATCGTCCGGGTGAAGGCGTCGGGCGTGCCCCGTCCCGCGGGGAACGTTTCGGTGAAATTCGGTACTACCGTCAAGAGGACCAAACTCAAAGCGTCCGCCAAGGGTGTCGTAAAGATGCGCGTCCCGGCTAAGATCCGGGGAAAAACCAAGGTCAAGGCCGTCTTTCACGGCAGCGCGACCGTAGCCAAAGCGACATCGCCGGCTAAACGGATGACCTTTAGGTGACTTCGTCCACGCGAAAGGCCAACGATATGCAAGGGGACGGCTCGCCTCCAGAAGGCCCCGACCGGGCCGCGGGCGATGGGTGGGTGAGCTGCGAATGTGCCGCCGGCCGCCACTGGGGCCGTTTCGGCGCGGCCGGCCTACTTGTCTACGATCCGGCGACAGATCGCGTGTTGTTGCAGCTCAGAGGCGCCCGAACCCACCAGGGCGGCCTTTGGGGCGTACCTGGGGGGGCGCGGTTGCCGGGTGAGAGCGCCCGCGAGGCGGCGCTGCGCGAAACGGCCGAGGAAACCGATCTAGACCCGCGGGCGGCCCATCCCGTCTGGTGGTCGGCGGATTCGCACGCGACGTGGGCGTACACCACCGTCGTAGCCCGGCCGAGCGAACCGTGGCCGCGCGTCGGCGGGGGCAACCCAGGGTGGGCGGCCCCGGCCGGAGTCGGGTTCGAGTCCGCGGCCGTGGAGTGGGTGGACGTGGGGGATGTGCCCGACTACCCGTTGCACCCCGGTTTCGCCCTGGCCTGGGCGAACCTCGCG
>JAIRXV010000259.1 GCA_031268115.1 Bifidobacteriaceae bacterium | reverse complement strand
GAATGGCGAGCAGGACGTCATCGACAACTGGGCCGAAGACAAGCGTTGGGTGCCCGCCGCCGATCCCGCCGAGAGCGCTCGCCAGTACCGCAACTGGAAGAAGGCCGTCACAAAGACCTACGGCTGGATGGACGATGACGTGGCGTGAGGTTCGGTCGGGCGTGCATGGGCGGCGCGCGGCGCGGTGTTGGGAGGTTGGAGGCGAGACGGCCATAATGGGACGGTGAGCGCCGCCGAGGTTAACGAGCCCCACGTCGACCCTGCCGATTTCCCGGTCCCGCCGCCTCTGAAGGGACACGGTCCGGCCCGCATTGTCGCGCTGTGCAACCAGAAGGGCGGCGTGGGCAAGACCACCACCACAATCAATCTTGCGGCCGCGCTCGCCGAGTACGGGCGCAGGGTACTGATCGTCGACTTCGACCCTCAAGGGGCCGCGTCCGTAGCGTTGGGTGTCCCGGCGCGAGACTCGGACCGTACGGTCTACGACGCCCTGATGTCCTCTGGCACCAGAGTGCGGGACGTGATCGTACACACCGCGTGGGACGGGATGGATGTCGCGCCCGCCAACATCGACCTCTCGGCGGCGGAAGTACAGCTTGTGGGAGAAGTGGCGCGGGAGTCGGCCCTGGCGCGGGCGCTGCGCGGAGTGGCCGAGGATTACGACGCGATTCTGATCGATTGTCAACCTTCCCTAGGCCTGCTGACTGTCAACGCGCTGACGGCGGCCCACGGGGTGATCATTCCACTTGAGACAGAGTATTTCGCTCTGCGCGGGGTGGCGCTGTTGGTTGAGACGATTTCCAAGGTAGCCGACAGGCTCAACCCAAAGCTGAAAATCGACGGCATCCTCGCGACCATGTACGACGCCCGCACGTTGCATTCGCGCGAAGTTCTCGAACGGGTACACGAAGCGTTTGGGCCCAGTGTTTTCGACACGGTAATAGCGCGCACCGTCAAATTCCCCGACTCATCGGTCGCGGCCGAGCCGATCCTGTCTTTCGCCCCAAACCACCCGGGCGCCCAGGCATACAGGCGGCTTGTACGGGAGTTGATTGCGCGCGGCGACGCGCCGTGATTGCCCAGACTGACGCGGTGGAGGAGCGCCCACTCCCCGCCGGCGGGTCTTTCCGGGTCCACCTCGAAGTCTTCGATGGACCGTTCGATCTGTTGCTGTCCCTCATTGCCCGGCGCCAACTCGACGTCACCCAGGTGGCGTTAGCGCAGGTCACAGACGAGTTTATTGAATACATCGCGGGATGTGACGATTGGGACCTCGATACTGCCAGTGATTTCCTGGTGGTCGCGGCGACCCTACTGGACCTGAAAGCCGCGCGGCTGCTCCCAGACGCCGATACTGAGGACCCTGAGGACGTGGCTGCCCTTGAGGCTCGCGATCTACTCTTTGCCAGACTCTTGCATTACCGGGCGTTCAAAGAGATAGCAGCTCTTTTCCAAGAGACAATCGAAGCAAACGCGGGCTATTTTCCCCGATCGACCCCTTTGGAACCGCAGTTCGCGGGATTGCTTCCGGAGCTGGTCTGGAACCTGGGCCCGGGGGAGCTGGCCGCCATCGCCCAAGCGGTGTTCGACCGCCCACGCAAGCAGACCGAGGTGCCCACCGCTCACCTGCACACCAGCCGCGTCTCCGTCGCGGAACAGGCCGCCATCGTGAGCGGACGCTTGGCCCGTCGCGGTCAGTTGACTTTTCGGGAATTGGTGTCCGATGCCGACGGGCAGGCAAGCGTGATCGTAGCCCGGTTCTTGGCGCTGCTGGAGCTGTACCGGGCGGGCGCAGTGGCGTTCACGCAAGTGGTTTCTCTCGGTGAGCTTTCCGTGCGGTGGGAAAGAGAGGGCGACACCGTCGAGATTTCCGACGAATTCGACCGCGCAGACGGGGGAGAAGGATGAGCAGCCAACAGGGGGAGGCCCCTAAGGATGGAAGGGACTGGGCGGACGCCACCCCGGCCGGGGAGGACGGCGACCCATTGGGGCATGCCACTGAGTTGTCCGGCACGCCAGATCTAACACGATGGACCGGGCTATCGGTCCGCGCGGCGTTGGAGGCCGTCCTGATGGTTGTGGACGAGCCAGTGCCGACAGCGGAACTGGCCGTTGCCGTGGCACGGCCGATCGCAGATGTTGAGGCGACACTCGGGGATCTTGCCGCCGAGTACCGTGGCCAGCGGGGCGGGGAGCCAAGGGGTTTTGAATTGCGGGATGTGGGCGGCGGCTGGCGCATCTATTCGGCGCCGGCCTATTCAGGCGTAGTCGAGCAATTCTTGCGGGAGGGACACACGGCCAAACTGACCCAAGCGGCGCTGGAGACTCTGGCGATCATCGCCTATCGGGGTCCGATTTCGCGCGGGCGAATCGGTGCCATCCGTGGAGTGAACGCCGATTCGGTGGTCCGTACCCTGTTGAGCCGAGGGCTGATCGACGAGGTGGGGACGGACGAGTCCACCGGTGCCCACTTGTACGCGACCACTGCGCTTTTCCTAGAACGGCTCGGACTGACTACCCTTGACGAGCTTGAAGCGTTGGCGCCCCATCTACCGGGCCTGGATGCGCTTGCCGATATAGAGGAGCAGATCG
>JAIRXV010000217.1 GCA_031268115.1 Bifidobacteriaceae bacterium | reverse complement strand
TGGCACGTTCCGAAGCCAGGTCCACGTGGGCGGTAGGTTCGTCCAGGATGAGGATCGGGGCATCCACCAAGAACGCCCGAGCGATCGCCACCCGCTGGGTCTGCCCACCGGACAACGCCAACCCACGCTCACCCACGGGCGTGTCCAGGCCGGCCGGCAAGGAGCGAACGAATTCGGCCAAGTCGGCGGCGTCGAGCCCCTGCCAGCAGCGCTCATCCGTGGCGTCCGGGTCCGCGATCAGGAGGTTGTCCCGCAGCGTGCCAGTGAATAGGTATGTGTGTTGGGCCACGACCGCGATCTGCGAACGGAGCCACGCCAGCGGCACCGCCCTCGCATCGCGGCCGCCCACCCGTACCGTTCCCACATTCGGGCGGAGCATCGCCTGTGCGAGGGCCGCCACCGTGGTCTTGCCGGCCCCGCTCGGACCGATCAACGCCACCCGCTCCCCAGCCTGGACATCGAACGTCACCCCGCACAGCACCGGGACTTCCGGGTCGTAGGCGAATTCCACCTGTTCAAACGCCAAGGCCGGCGCCCCGAATGGGCCGTCGGGGGGTGCGCCATCGGCGTCGGCAATGGCGGGTGGCTGGGCCAACAGCGCCTTGATCTCGCGAATCGACGCCAACCCGCCCATACCGACGTAGAAGAACTGGCCAACGCGGTCCAGAGGGTCCAGCAGCAACGCCGAACACAGGACCAACGCGAGACCCTGGCCGGCAGTGATTGCACCGGCATCGAACCGGGCCAACGCGAGACCAGCCGCCGCTGTCACAAACGCTAAGCCGAACAGGGCGTCCACAATCAGCAACACGATCTGATTCCCGGCGAGCAGACGCATGACGTGCCGGCGGACATCCTCGGCGGCGGCAGCCAAACGCCGGCCCATGTCGCGCCCAGCCCCCAAGAGCCGCAACGTCCCAAGCCCCTGGATCGCGTCGAGGAACTGGGCCGCCGCCGCCCGCGAACTGGCCCGATACCGCGAAGACACCTTGCGGAAAACGGACTGGAACGCGCCCAACGTCAACGGGATCGCGGGCAACGCGATGGCCAAAATGCCCGCGCTGACCGGATCGAGCACCAACGCCACGACCGCCAGCACCGCCAGCGGCACCGCCAACGAACCGATCATCGGGGCCAGGAAGGTGGCGCGGTAGGCGGCGGCCCGCTCCACGCCATCGGTCGCGGTGGACACGATCCGACCGGTGCGTTCACGGGTCCTCTCGGCCGCCCCCAACGCGAAAACGTGGCGAGTGATCCGCGCGCGCTCGCGGTGCTCCTCCCGCGGCTGATCGCGCCCACCCAACGCGGTGACTCCCCACGCCGCCATGGCCGCGACGATGACGGCCCCCACCATGGCCAGGTAGCGCCCAAGTTGGGGGGCCGCGCCGGCTCGAACGTCATCGAACGCCGCCCCGGCCTGCAAATACGCGGCGGCCAACGCAAGACCCCCGAGGACAGCCATGGCGGCGGCAACGGTGCGCATTGGGTGCGGTTTGGGCAGGTGGGGCATCGCGACCAGCCTATCGGATGCGGAGTTAGGTTTGCCTTAGTTGCCGAGGCTCACGGGGGACTCCCGGCGAGCAAGGCACCGTTTCAGGTCATGCGCCCGCGACGAGCGCCGCACGCGGAGTTTCCGATTATCCCGACCGCCTGATTATCCCGACTTTCGCCTGTGGGGACGGGCGTTCGGGGGGCGAGAGGCCCGTGGGTCGTTTGCGGGCTGACGCCGCGTTGCGGGCCGAGGTACTTGGCAACGCCGACTGCCAGCGCCAGTACTCGCGGGACTTAGGGTTCACACGGTGGCGAGCGCGGCGGCCCCGGCCTCGAAGACCGGCGCGAACCGGCCGCGGGCGGCTTTGCCCAGCCCGCGCTCCGCGGCCACTCTGCCCCACCGGGAGACCGCCCCGGAGATCCGCCGGGCCTCAGCCCGGGCTTGCGCCGCGGACAGCCCGAACGCGGCCGCGTGGAACGCCAGCGCCTGCGCGCTGTCTTCGGTGCCGCAGGCGCCGCCTATCGCCGTGACCCGGGCCGAACCCAACGCCGGATCGGGATTGATGTCGAAGGCGGGCGCCAGGCGCCAGCCGCCCCTGGCGCGCAACAGGCCCAGGTTCCGCAGATGGTCGTCCGTGTTGTGGACCGCTACCGAAAGCGCGATCCGGCACCACAGGTCCGCCAAGTCCCTCGACGGCTCGGCGCTAACCCGGGAGAGCGCCTGGGCGACGTCCAAGTAGTCCACCTGGACGGAACCGTCCAGGCCGACAAGCGTCAGGGCGCTGATGTAGCCGAGGCGCTCGGGGCCGCGGCGGTCAAACCGCTCCACGAGCAGCACCCGCCGGCCGCCGGCGTCCACCAACCGGTTGGCGGACGCCGGTATGCGGGCGGCGCGCGCCAACTCCAGGGCGACCGCCTCCCAGGCCATGACATCCCACCGGTCCTGAGCGTGAGGGAACTTCGCGATGTGCAAGCGGCCCCCGTCCCGGACGGCCGCCTTAGGGCGGGCGCCACCCAGCGAGGCGCTGCCCGCGCTGAGCAGCGCCTCGATCGCGACTTCCGCCTCAGTTCCGTCGAGAACTGCCTGGTCAGCGGCGCGCAACAACATGGGCAGGGCGAGCACCTTGGGCACCGCCGAGGATGGATGCTGGTAGGCTCCGCCTTCCTCCAACGCGAAACGCAAGGCGCCCTGGCGTGTCTCGTCCGAGGCGCCCAACAGAAAATCGACTTCGTCAAGACGGCGCGGCGCGCGCCCGGCCTCCCGCGCGGCCGCGGCCTCGCGCTTGGAGACCAACATGCGCCCCCAGCGGTCCGGCGCGGAATCCAAGACCGCGCGGGGGAGCGTTCCCGGCGCTGGCCAGGAGCCCGCGGCCAACGGGAGCGCCGGGTCGACGGGGTATGCGCCATCTGCGGCCAGATATCCTGGATCGTAGGCGAAGATGCTGGTCAGGCGGCCTCTCCGCGTCATGGTGTAGAGGTTGGCCACCTTGGCGTCCCGGCCCAAGCCGGACAGATAAACGTGGATCTGCGTCATCGCCGCACCCGTTTCGGCAGGGCTTGGTCGGCGCGGGCGCGGCCCAGATCCGTCTCGTACGGGTCGGTGGCAAGCACAATCCGGTCCAACACACCCAGCCCCGCCGCCACTGACAGCACCGCGCCGAGGCCAACTCCGAGGTCGCCGCGCTCGAGGCGCCGCAGTGTGCCGCGGGCGATGCCGGCCCTGTCCGCTACCTGCTCAGCTGTCAGGCCCAACAGCTTGCGCCAGGTGGCCAGTTGCTGCCCAATCTCGCCCGCGGCGGCGAGCGTGGCACCCGTGGGCGGACGTGAACCCATGATCCGACCTCTCTTATAACGAGCGATATTGCGACCATTATAGCCCTTTGTGCCAGATATTGCGACCGTGTTCTGCCGTCCTAGCTGCCGGACGATGCCGGAACCGTCATTCGGGCGATGGTGCTCTCACCGCTAGCCCCGTGCCGAACACCGCGCGCATCAACGCGCCCGTTTGACTGGGGGACTTGCCCACGGGAACACC
Organism: Bifidobacteriaceae bacterium; assembly: GCA_031268115.1. Lineage (GTDB taxonomy): Bacteria > Actinomycetota > Actinomycetes > Actinomycetales > WQXJ01 > JAIRRT01. The sequence goes on along the minus strand of JAIRXV010000217.1, from coordinate 2,034 downwards.
TACGGCCTCCAGCGCGGCGGCCTTAGCCAATGCCGTCCCGCTCGAACCGGAAACTATGGCCCCCGCATGTCCCATCGTCTTTCCTTCCGGCGCCGTAAAACCCGCAATATAGGCCACCACCGGCTTAGTCATGCTTTCGCGGATAAATTCAGCCGCGCGCTCTTCGGCATCCCCGCCGATTTCTCCGATCATAACAACCGCCTGCGTGAACGGGTCGGCCTCAAACGCTCGTAAAGCATCGATGTGAGTAGTGCCCACCACCGGATCGCCGCCTATTCCAAGGCATGTGGAGAACCCGATATCCCGCAACTCGAACATCAACTGATACGTCAGAGTTCCGGACTTAGAAACCAATCCGATGGGACCGGGACCTGTGATATCGGCCGGAGTGATGCCAGCGTTCGATTGTCCCGGCGTAATCACTCCGGGACAATTTGGGCCGATGATCCGAGTGCCGCGCGCTTTGGCGTAGGCGATGCAGTCAACGGCATCGGCCACGGGAAGGCCCTCGGTGATGACCACAACCAACGGCATTGCGGCATCGGCGGCCTCTATCACGGCATTCTTGGCGTAGGCTGGCGGCACAAACACAACCGACACGTTGGCGCCGGTCTGTGCCATCGCCTGCGCAACAGTGCCAAACACGGGAATCCCACGCTGGCCAAAGTACGCCGTCTGCCCCGCTTTACGCGGATTCACTCCACCGACAATGGCGGTCCCGGCAGCTAGCATCCTGGCGGTGTGCCTAGTTCCCTCACTTCCTGTCATTCCCTGGACAATGACACGCGATTGCGAGTCGAGAAAAATCGCCATGATCGTATCCCCTTAGCCCTGTGCCAATTGTGCCGCGCGACTCGCTGCCGCGTCCATCGTGTCTTCCAGATGCACTTGGGGTGGCGCATGGGCCGCGAGAATCGCTCGACCTTCGGTCACTGCGTTGCCGTCCAAACGCACCACGATGGGCCTGTCAGCGGCCGGTCCCAGAACATTCAACGCCTCGACAATGCCGCGCGCCACCTCATCGCAAGCGGTTATCCCGCCAAACACGTTGACAAAGACACTGCGGACAGACGGATCGCCCAGAATTACGGCCAGACCATCGGCCATGACCTGCTGAGATGCTCCTCCCCCAATGTCGAGGAAGTTCGCGGGCCGGACCCCGCCGCATTTCTCGCCCGCGTAGGCGACCACATCGAGGGTGGACATGACTAACCCGGCGCCGTTCCCGATCACACCCACCTGCCCATCCAGCTTGACGTAGTTCAGACCGGCCGCCTTGGCCCGCGCCTCCAGGGGGCTATCGGCCTCGGCGTCGCGCCATTCGGTGTGCGCGGGGTGGCGGAACGCCGCGTTGTCGTCGAGCGTCACCTTGCCGTCCAATGCCCAGATCCGCCCGTCCTCACTCAACACGAGCGGGTTGACCTCCACGAGGGTGGCATCCTCTCCACGTAGCAGATCCCAGAGCTTGACCAGGATCTCAGCGACCCGCCCGGCCACCTCCGGGGCAAACCGGGCGGCGCCCACCACTTCATTCGCTTTGGCCAAGTCGAGCCCCTGGAGTGGATCGATTGGCGCCCTAACGAGCGAATCTGGCCTGGTGGCGGCGAGTGTTTCGATCTCCATGCCGCCCTGCGCGGAAGCAATCGCCAAGTACCCGCTGCGGGCGCGGTCAACCAACACGGACACGTAATACTCGGCGGACACGGCGACCGCCTCAGTCACCAAGACACGTTGGACGGTATGCCCCTTGATATCCATGCCCAGGATTTCCCTTGCCGCTTCGCCGGCCGCCTTAGGGTCCCGGGCAAACCCGATCCCACCGGCTTTCCCCCTCCCACCCACTTTGACCTGGGCTTTGACCACGGTGGCCGATGGCGCGAGCTCAGTGGCGGCATCGGCGGCCCCTTCTGGCGTGGTCACGACCCATCCGTCGGTGGTGGGGACACCGTACTTCGGGTAGAGGGAACGGGCTTGGTACTCATATAGGTCCATCCGGGATATCAGCTTTCGTGTCTCGGGTCAGGTGTGCCGGCG
>JAIRXV010000195.1 GCA_031268115.1 Bifidobacteriaceae bacterium | reverse complement strand
TGATCTGGGCAATCTGGTCGAGGAACCACGGGTCGATTCCGGTGATAGCGGCGATCTCATCGACGGTGGTGTGACCTCCGGGAACCGCCCGCAGGGCCTGCTGGACCCCGTGGAGGCGGTGTTCGGTGGGCCGGGCCAGGGTGGCGAGGAGTGCGCTCAGGGCAGCGCCCGCCGGGACGGGTTGATCCCATGTAAAGGTGGACCCCGACTTGTCGATGGAGCGCATCGCTTTGCCGAGGGCCTCGGTGAAGTTGCGTCCGATCGCCATGGCCTCGCCAACGGATTTCATGGTGGTGGTGAGGGTCTCATCGGCGGCCGGGAACTTCTCGAACGCGAAACGCGGCACCTTGACCACGATGTAGTCGATGGACGGTTCGAACGATGCCGGAGTGGAGCCCGTGATGTCGTTGGGGATCTCGTCCAACGTGTAGCCGATTGCTAGGCGCGCCGCGATCTTCGCGATGGGAAAGCCGGTCGCTTTGGAGGCGAGGGCCGACGAACGCGACACGCGCGGGTTCATCTCGATGACCACGATCCGCCCATCGCGGGGGTCGATGGCGAACTGGATGTTGCAGCCGCCGGTGTCCACCCCGACCTCGCGGATTACCGCCAGGCCGATGTCCCGCATGTGTTGGTATTCGCGGTCGGTGAGGGTCAGGGCGGGGGCCACGGTGATGGAGTCGCCCGTGTGGACGCCCATCGGGTCGAGGTTCTCAATGGAGCAGACCACCACCACGTTGTCCGCGCGGTCCCGCATGACCTCCAGCTCGAATTCCTTCCACCCCAGGAGGGATTCTTCGAGGAGCACCTCCGCGGTGGGTGAGTAGTGCAGCCCGCCCCCCGCGATCCGGATCAGATCGTCGCGGTTGTACGCGATCCCCGAGCCGAGGCCGCCCCTCGTGAAGGACGGGCGCACCACCAAGGGGTATCCGAGTTCGTCGGCGGCGGCGAAGCATTCTTCCAGCCCGTGCGCGATCCTGGATCGGGCCACGTGAGCTCCGGCCCGTTCGACTACCCGTTTGAACTGTTCGCGGTCTTCGCCGGCAGTGATCGCCTCTAGGCCCGCGCCGATCAACTCCACCCCGAAGCGCTCCAACACCCCTGCGTGCGCGAGGGACACCGCGGCGTTCAGGGCCGTCTGCCCACCGAGGGTCGCCAGCAGGGCATCGGGCCGTTCGCGCTCGACTATGGAGGTCAAGATCTCCGGGGTGATCGGCTCCACGTACGTGGCATCGGCGAACTCCGGATCGGTCATGATGGTGGCCGGGTTGGAGTTGACCAGGATCACCCGCAGGCCCTCGTCCTTCAGCACCCGGCAGGCTTGGGTGCCGGAATAGTCGAATTCGCAGGCCTGCCCGATCACGATTGGGCCAGAACCGATCACCATGACGCTGGCGATATCCGTACGTCGGGGCATGAGTGTCTCCTTCCCCGCCTCACCGGACGGGCCTTAAAGGGTGTCCGCGGGCAGTGTACCCGCCAGGGGACCGGCGTTCGTGGGGGCGATGGCAAGGCGGGTTGGCAGGTGCGGCGCGCACCGGTCGGCAGGGCGGGCACTTGCCCGATTCAATCGACGGCGATAGTTTGGTTCGGCCCCGATCCACCCTGGCGCCGTTCGGCCGGCAGTGCACAGCTTGGCAACGCCAGGGGCCTGGGGCCACGCCGTTGGGTACCTCCAGCGGCGCAAAGCATCCCCGTCGAAAAGGAATGGATGTGACAAAGGTGTCCCATATCGCAGGTGTCCGCCGCCGCGCAATCGTTTCCACAGTGGCCGCATCGCTGGCCGCGACCGTCCTGGTTGGCGTTGCACCCACGCCGGCATCGGCCCAGCTCTACCCCGGAGTGGTCGGGCTGTCCCGCCGGGCCGCCACCGAGGGCATCGTGATGCTGAAGAACGACAATGCCGTCCTTCCACTCGACGCCTCCCGCACCGTGTCGGTGTTCGGACGAGTCCAAGTCAACTACTTCCTCGTGGGCTACGGGTCGGGCGGCGACGTCAACTATCCGTCATCGACCGACTTGCTCACCGGCCTCAGGCGAAATCCCAACATCACGGTGAATGAGTCCTTGGCCAGGGTCTATACAAACTGGTGCGCATCCAATCCGCCCAACGATGGAAGCTGGGGCAACTGGCCCACGTCCTATCCAGAGATGCCGCTTTCCGACGAACTGGTCGAGGATGCGGCGGCGCGGTCTGACACCGCAGTGGTGGTGATTGGGCGCTCAGCCGGCGAAGACCGCGAAAGCACCAACACGGCGGGGTCCTACCAGTTGACCGCCGACGAACGCGCCATGCTGACCAAAGTCGACGCGAACTTCGACAAGATCGCCGTGTTGCTCAACGTCGGCAACCTGGTCGATTTGTCCTGGTTGGCGGACTACCCCAACATCGATTCCTTGCTATACACCTGGCAGGGCGGCATGGAGTCCGGTTCGGCTGTCGCGGACGTGCTGTCCGGCGACGAATCCCCCTCCGGCAAACTGCCCCAGACCATCGCCAAAACTCTGGCGGACTACCCCTCTCGCGCCAACTTCGGGGCGTCGGCCTATACGAACTACGCCGAAGACATCTTCGTTGGATACCGCTACTTTGAGACCTTTGCCCCCGATCGTGTGCTCTACCCCTTCGGCTACGGGCTGACGTACACCACGTTCGACATCCACACGAACTCGGTGACCGCTAAGGACGGCCGGATCGCCGTCGATGTCACGGTGACCAACACCGGCGCGGCCCGGGCCAAAGAAGTGGTGCAGGTCTATTACGGAGCACCCCAAGGTGCCCTCGGCAAGGCCGCCAAGTCTCTGATCGCATACGGCAAGACCAACCCCCTCGCGCCCGGCGCCAAAGAGGACATGACCCTAACCTTCAAGGTCGATGAGATGGCCTCGTACGATGACGGCAACTACACCGGACACGATTCGGCGTGGGTCTTGGAGGCCGGCAACTACCCAATCTACGTCGGCAATTCGGTCGCATCGTCCACCCGTGAGGGCAACTACGGCGTTCCGGCGCTGCGCGTCACCGAACAGTTGACCGAGGCCGTGGCGCCGCGCGCCGCGTTCAACCGGTGGCACGCATCTACGGTGGGGGACGCCATCGTCCGCGACACAACCCAACCCGTGCCGCTTCAAACTAAAGACCTCAAGGCCCAAGTGGCCGCGGAGATGCCCGTCAAGTCCCCCGATTTGCCCTACAACCAAGGCGATCAGGGAATCAAACTGCTGGACGTCTACAACGGGACCAACACCATGGACGCTTTCATCGCCCAGCTCACCGCCACCGACCTGGCAAACTTGGTACGCGGCGCCGGTGCGATGGGCCATTCGGCGGGCATACCCGGAAACGCTTCGGTCTATGGCGGTTCCAACGCCACGTTGCGCGGATACGGTATTCCGGCTATGTCCACCACGGACGGGCCCAGTGGGATTCGAATGTCCGCCGCCGCGACCCTGCTGCCCATCGGGACGGCCTTGGCCGCGACGTGGAACGCCAAGCTGGTCGAGGATCTCTACGCTGGCGTGGGTGCGGAAATGGTACTCAACGGCTCCGATGCTCTTCTCGCCCCAGGTATGAACCTGCAACGCGATCCGCTGTGCGGGCGCAATTTTGAGTACTTTTCCGAAGACCCTCTGCTTACCGGCACGATGGGTGTGGCCACCATTCGCGGCGTCCAATCTCAAGGCGTCTCTGCCACGCCCAAACACTTTGCCGCAAACAACCAGGAAACAGCCCGCCACACGAATGATTCCCGGGTTTCGGAACGGGCGTTGCGAGAGATCTACTTGAAGGGTTTCGAGATTGCCATAAAGACGGCAAAGCCACAGAACATCATGATGTCCTACAACGTGGTCAACGGCTCGTGGGCCCATTACAACTACGAATTGGCCACAACCGTGTTGCGCGATCAATGGGACTTCGACGGCGTGGTCATGACCGACTGGTGGATAACGCGAGGATCCTGCCCGGACATTTCACTCAACGCCACCTCCTTGACCGATAACGCGTGTCGCGTACGCGCTGGAGTGGACGTGCTGATGCCGGGAGACAGGGAAACAGAGGGGCCGCCCGATAGCGCGGTCGCGGCCGGCAACATGGGGATTGGGGAAATCCAGCGCTCGGCCAAGCGGACCCTGGACTTCGCGCTAAAGTCCGCACGCTTCCGCCAAGACAACAACCTGCCCCTCTACCCGTATCTGGCACCCGAGCCCCAATTCTCCGTGAGCCAACCCCCACAAGGGCCCCCGCCGCAGCTAGACGGGATCTTCTTGGACGGCGAGCCGTTGGCCGGTTTCTCCCCGCTCACCACCGAGTACGTGCTTTACGCCAAGACGTTGGGCACGGCCCCAACCGTCACCGCCGAGGCCAGTTCCGACGTGGCCGTCACCGTGACGCAGGCCACGCCAACGGC
>JAIRXV010000180.1 GCA_031268115.1 Bifidobacteriaceae bacterium | reverse complement strand
CCACAGCAACCCGGATGGTTGGATCCACCGATCCGACGGCGTTCGCGATTCAGGTTACAAATCCGACCAAGTTCGATGGGGCGGTCGGCTCCGAGCGGTTTACTTTGGGGACCGACAGCGTTACCGCAGTGAATGTAGATCGAATCACCGAGCTTGTGATACCGGAGGTTATTCCAGGCACGGAAGTTACAGGCAGCTTGACCGCAGACTCGATCAGCACTTCCGCCGTATCCTCAAATTATCTGTTTACTCAGCCTGAAATCTTCGTCGAGATTGTTCAACCGCTGGTTCTTGAGGCCACGATCACGGCGCCTGGCCAGCAGGTCCAATTGAACCGATACTTCACCAATGACTACACTGTCGATTGGGGTGACGGCACCGGCCTTGAAACCATGATCACATCGCAGCTCCCTCCGCACACTTACGCGAACGATGGGACCTATCGGATCACGCTGACCTCGGCGCGATCTACGGTTAGACGTTGGACGTTCCACGGAGCCTCTATCCCGCTGGTTCCCACCCTGGGCACTACTGCGACGGATGTTAAGGCGGTAGCTTGGCCGCAGATGCGGGTCTTCATGGCGAACGACAACACCGCTGACAACGCCTTCTTCGAATCCTTCAACCGAACGGGCGCATTGACTGAGCTGGCCGCGGGATCGTTCGACATTAGCGATATCGAGACTACTGGGACTGCTTTCTTTGCAGCTTTCAACGCGTCAGGGAAACTGACCAGCCTGCCGGACGGCTCATTCAACACAGGCAACATAACTTCCATAGGCGGCGCCTTCTTCAGCACTTTCAACGGCAGCGGGCAGCTCACTGCCTTGCCTTTGAATTCATTCGGCACGAGCGGCATAACGGAAGCCGGGATCAACTTCTTTCAGGCGTTCAACGCTGGTGGGCAGCTGAGCAGTTTACCTCCCGGCTCATTCGACACAAGCAACATCGAATCGGCTGGAAACAGCCTTTTCAACAGCTTCAACAGCGGTGGGCAATTGACCAGTTTGCCCGACGGATCGTTCAACATGACCGCTCTCACATCAGTCGGCAGTTTTGTCTTTCAGAATTTCAACTACGGCGGCAGGCTGGCCAGCTTGCCGGACGGCTCATTCAATACGAGTAACGTGACACGCGCCACCCAGGACTTTTTCGGTAACTTCAACTTGGACGGCCAATTGTCCCATTTGCCGGACTCGTTCGTGTGGCCGTCGTTCACTGAGGAGACCTTTCCCTTTCAGTCATTCTCCTACGCCTTCCATTCCCGAGTTCCACTGGACCGGTCCGCTCAGGATATCATTGGTGGCTGCGCCACCCCAGTGAAACGCCAGTACACTTTCAACTCCATCCAGCCCGGCTACAGTGAGCTGGCGCCAAACTGGAAGGGCTAGCTGGTCGCTGCAGTCGTCGCCCCCTCGGGCCTGGCTACAGGTCTGTAACAAGGTCCTGACGGACCGACCGAGTGCGTCGGGTAGCACGGTGGGCGTGGTGACTTGGGAATCTCCACTCCCACCGTGCTTGTTGGGTTCTATTCGACGCGAACTTTCACCTTCTTCGTTTTGCCGCCAGCTTGGATGGTGATGGTCGCGGCTCCGGGTTGAAGTGCCTCGACCCTGCCGGTATTATCGATCCGCAAGATGGACTTGGCGTCGGACTTGTAGGCTACCTTCACCCCGGTGGCCCGCGCCGAAGCATAGGACCCGGTCACCCAATACACATTCCCAGCGGTCAGCGTCTTAGCCAAGCCCTTAACCTTGACGGACGTCACCTTCGGGCCCGCCTTGGCGAACACCACCACCTTCACCTTGGCCGATTGGGCGCCGGACTTCACCGTGATCGTGGCCTTGCCAGCTTTCTTCGCACGCACCACGCCCGCCTTCGATACCGTGGCGACTTTCTTGTTCGACGTAGAGAACGTCACTTTGACACTCGCTCCGGTCTGGGTGTATCCGCTGGCCACAACCTTGAAACGCTTACCCTTCACCAACGCCACGTAAGACTGAGCCACCTTCACCTTGGCCGTAACAAGACTCTGGGGACCGTCGGGGACATCTTCGGGAGGATCTTCCTGCGACGGCCCAGGGGACTTGATCGCCAAAGCATTGATCGCTGCGACAAGCCTTCCAACAGCCAGATCGATATCGGCCTGGGTGGCGGTAGCGCTGGCTTTAGCCGCGTTCGCGTCGGCTAACGCCGCAGCGAACACGGGCCAACCCGACGCATAGTGAGACTCAACCCGCCCATTCGCGACCGCGATCACCGCATCCAACGCCGCCGAATCCACAACCACAACCGGATCAGCCGGCTCAAGGGCGCCAAGAGCACCAGTCAACGCAACCACAGCAGCATTCACCTGCCCCTGACTCGCACCCGAATCAGCGACAACACTCTTGGCCTGGTCCAACACAGTCAACAACCGATCCCAACCCGGACCCTTATAGTCACCTTCCGCCCTAGCCTCAGCCGAACCGATCATCGCAACCAAACCAGTCTTATCGGCTGGTGGATCATTCAAGACCAGGCCATCCAGCGCGGCCGCCAACTCTTGCGCTGCCGCGTTCACCTCCGTTTGGGTCGCGGCACTGTTTCCAGACACCACTTGGGCAGCCTGCCGCGCTGATAAGAACGCCGACCAACCCGACTTGTAGTCCGACTCAACCTTCGCCCCAGCGACGGTCAACAGGCCGCCCAAGACCGTCTTATCGACAGGCTTCGCGGTCAAACCCGCCAGAGCGTCCAACAGATCGTCACGGACCCGATTCAGATCAGCCTGGGTCGAATCGGCCACGTCGATCGTCTCGGCCACCTGGAGCGCATCGGCTACAGCGTCAGCGGAATCTTGGGTGTAGCCACCAAGATCACTCGCGAGGGACTGAACAAACCCAACCAACCCAGCCAACTCGGACGCGTCTCCACGAGCATCCAAATCACTCACGGCCTGAGCAACCACGCCGGCAGCCTCATCGACCGCGGCTTGAGAAACAGCCTCAGCCAACGCGACCCGAGCATCCTCGATCACCCCAACCAAACTGGCAGCCGCCCACGACGATGTCGTGTAGTCCCCCGCGACCAAACCCGCCGCCTGGGCAATCAGCGCCTCAAGACCGGTCACGTCCGCGTCAACACCAACAAACCGGACCTCAGCCAACCCGTAATACTGGCCTCCCCAGTTGCCTTGACCGATCACCGGATCCGCAGTGACCCGCCAATACCGGGCCGTGCGGCCCAACTCGATCGGTGCACCACCCTCAAGATTGGTCGCCGCCAAATCCGGTAGACCAGTCGCTTTCGCCAACCGGTACGGGTATTCCTTTAGCAGATCGCCCTGCGAACCGCGCAACGGGGCCCAGGTTCCGCCATCGGCCATGTATTCGATCTTCACATCCCTGAAACCACGGTCGGCCTCCGATTGCTGGGATGGGGAACGCAGGTTGAAATTCCACACCCACAGCTCTTCGACCGTCTTGTCGGCACCCAAATCGAAGACAATCCACGCGTCGTCGCCGGGGGTAGCCTCCGTGTGCCACATGGTGCGTCCCGTTCCCGGCAGGTTGCCGTGGAGATCGGAAACAGAGCCCATGCCGGACATTCCGGCCCCGTTCACCGCGTAGAGCGGGTCCTGAGCGGCCTCGTACTGGCTGCCCGCCGTCGCGCCGATCGCGGCCACCACCCGCGCTTGGCCCGAGATGGTCACCTCGTACCGTCCCGAAACGCCAGATCCGTCAGTCGCGGTGGCTGTGGCCATCACGGTTCCGTTCTTGCGAGCCTTCAGGAGTCCCCCCGCCGAGATCCCGGCAGCGACATCGGCCGTGGTGCCGTCCGGGTTGGCCACGGACCAAGTGCAGTCCTTGATCGACGCCCCGCTCGGTGCCACCTCCGCGCTCAACTGCAGCGTGCCAGCGTTCTGGACGATGGCGGTGGCCCCACCTTCCGCGGTCACAGTCACCGCGGTCGCCAGGGCTATTTCCTTGACCTTAACCAGGGTGGTCAGGCGCAACTCGCTGAGACCGAAGTAGACGTCACCCCAGGATCCCGTGTCCGCGGTCGGGTGGGCGGTAACGCGCACGTATCGCGCGTTCACGCCATCGAACGCAACTGGGCTCTTGAGACCGTCGTTGAGGTTCGTGGCGGCGAGGGCCGCTTGGCCGTTGGCAACGGCCAGCTGGAACGGGTAGTCGGCCCTAACGTCATCGGCCACAGGATCCGCGAAGACCATGCCCGGGCGTGGGGCGAGGTCGGACCAAGCGTCGAAGGCCGGATCGGACCAGGCGTCGGGGTTGTCCGAGTACTGGATCTTCACGTTTTTCAGGCCGCGCCGGTAGTTGGTGCCGGATTGGTTCATGTTCCACACCCACAACTCGTCGAGGGAGAGTGTCTGACCGGCATCGATGGTGATCCACGCATCCGCTCCGGGGTTCGCCGCGGTGTGCCACATAGTCACCGCGTTGGCGTTGTTGTCGTGAGTGCCGGTGAGGGATGCGCCCGCAGCGGAATTGGTCATGCCTGAGTCGTTGATCGCGTTCTCGGGGCCGTGCTGACCGTCGCTGTAGACGGAGCCCGCCCGGGCCGCGGCCGGCGCGATGATCGGATCGGCATCGGACGCCGTGATCGAATAGGTCCCAGTCTCGCCGCCCTCGACCACCTTGACCTGGATGACCTGTCCCTTCTTGAGATTGGGGATCGCCGGCCCATCGGCTCCTGGCGCGACCGGGACGCCATCGACCGTAACCGTGGCGCCAGCAGCGGCGGCGGGAGTCACTACGACATCGTCCAAACGTCCAAAGTTGGCGCCCAGCCGCAGCGCGTACTGCCGGGTTGCCGGATCGAAGGCGGGCGCGAGCGCGCCGGAATCGACGCTCAGGCCCGTCAGGGCTGGAGCACGGTCAAGGGCCGCCGCAGTCACCGGCTCGGAGCTGGAGACGTTGCCGCCCAAATCGACCGCTTTGACCGTGTACACGTGAGTGGCGCCAACGGCCACGTCTTTATCGCGGTAGGTGGTGACGTAGTTGTCAGTGGTCTGCGCGACCTTGGAGCTGTCGCGCCAGATCTCGTAGTGGTCGATACCGACGTTGTCCGTGACCGGGGTCCAGTAAAGATCGATCCGTGTGGTCAGACGCGGCTCGGCCGTCAGGATCGGCGCGCCAGGCGGGACCGAATCGGTCAGGATCGCAACCGTGGGTGTGACCGCCGCGGAAGCCGCCCCCTTTGCGGCGCCGGCCACTGCGCGGACACGGTAGTAGTACGGCTGCGCCATGCCGTCGGTCACCTGAGGGTCCTGCCACGCAGTGGCAGCCGTGCTCGCCAGGTAGGTGCCCGGGCCTGGCTCGAAGCTCGGCTCCGTGGAGCGGAACACCTCATAGTGGGTGGCGCCTGGAGTGGGATCCCAGGTCAGATTCGTTCCCTTCAGCGTCACACCGCCCATCCCGGGTGGATAGGTTTCCAACCCCAGCAGCCCAATGTTGGTGGCCGTTGACGCACCCACTATGTCGATCTGCACCCAAGTGGCGGTCACAGGACTCTCCAGCACCACTTCCCTCGGCTCGCCGTTCCCGGGTATGCCAGCTATTCCGCTGACAATCGTGCCGTTCGAGAAGGTGAGACTCGCGCTGGTGATGTTTTCATTGCTGTTGGGGCGGTCGGCGATCACGACAGACCCGATCGCCATTGGGTTGTCCCAAGTGAGCCGGTACCACGCGTTCTTCAACCCACTGGAAGCCCACTCACCGGGCGCGGAAGTCGCTTTCGCGTTGTCCGGACCGTAGTCAGAGCTGTAGGTGGACTGCGCGGTGGCCGTGGCCCGCACGGACAGATTGGCACTGCTCGGATCTCCTGGGGTGCGAGCGGCCAGGCCCGCGACAGTTGCGGGCGCACTGCCCAGGCGCAAGCGGAAGGTCTTGACCCCATAGCCATCGATGTCGAAGATGAATCGGTTTCCGGACGTGAACACCGCCCCCGAAAGATCATTCTCGATGATGTCGGTCTCGGTCACCGAATCGAAAGCCTGCGGGAAGCTCACAACAACGCCGGTTGTGTCCTTGCCCGTGACTTCGTGGAAACGCACGATCACCCCATCGGAGTTGTCTTCCGCTGGTTTCATTGTGGTGAGGACTACGTTCTCTTTCCCGATTCCCATATAAGTCCCCACGGCAGAATCCGTACCTGTCTGGGCGGTGCCGATAAGGCTCGCGCGCACCGGATACGATGTTTCATAGCCGAAGCGGGCTGTCTCATCCACGCCCGCGGAATCGTTCGTAGAAAGAGCATAGCGAAACGATGCCAATCCGGGCTGATCGCCCTGGAAGTTAGTGTGCCACTGGTTGTTCATGATATAGCTGTAGATATAGGGGTCACTGGATACATAGTCGAATGACCAATTCCCAGTGCGCCGTTCCCCGAATTGCAGAAGGCTGGAGTTCGGGATCGCCAGAGTCATATTCAAGCCGTCTGCGGTATCTTGAACATTGACCCACTTTGAGGCGGTATAGAAATCATGGGAGGTGCCTTCAACCTGCTCGCCTTCGGCGACATTGCCCGTCGGAAGATCGTAACGGATCTCATAATCCTGCGCGGCAAACGGGAACGTGTAGAAGACGTCTTCCTTCTGGGTGAGCGAAGGCATGGCACCCTTGACCACATCGTTGACGATGTCGATCCGCGGGATGTCGTGGTAGAGCCTCACCGTCTGCGTGATGCCCTCCGTACGGAAAGCAGATGCATCGACCGTGGCCGTTGCGCCGATGGCGTCGACATCGATCGCGAGGACGGCCCCCTCCGGCGTGTATGAGCCCTGGGCGTCATAGTATTGATACTGGTTGAAGCCCACGGCGGCATCAGGATCGATCAACTCACGATCGCCGTGGCGTTTGTCGATTATGGAGCTGATCGTGCCGTCCGCGGCGAAGGTTGCCCGATAGAACGCGTTTTCGATGAAGTCATCGCCGCTGGCGATGTCCGATGGCGTCGAATTCGCGGGCGCTTCGCTCACCTCCAGAATGTCGAACGTCTTGTACCCCAAGGCCGGAACCTCGCCGATAAACTTTAGGACGCCATCGGCCACGGTGTACGGCAATGAATCCACGCCATCGCGCACCTCGAAAAGGGGCGGCAGACCGGCGGCATCGACCTCCACCACATCCGAACGCGCCCAGCTCAATGGGTTGTATACGTAGACGGCCTGGCCTGCCGTGGGAATCTGAGAGGACAGGGTGGCGAGGGACTCATCCAGCACTTTGTCTCCCAAGGATTTCGCGCCGAAGGCATTCGAGCGTTTCCACTCGAACTGGTTATGATAATTGGCCGAGCCGTCGTAGCCTGCCGCTCCCCACGTGTGTTCGTCGTATGTGAGGTTGCGTTTCCACGCCGTGTCAAGATTGTCGTATGGATAGGCCGCACCGTCTAGGAGTGAGGCGAGAGTGGCCGTGGTCTCGGCGACCGGAATCAAGGCACCCGCTTCTTTGTTGGTCCCGGACTCATACGCCGTGGTTGCCCAGCCATCATTCCACCAATTCTCTTCTGTTCCCGTCTCGACCGGTATCATGTCGCCATATTCGGCCTCGACATCTTCAAAGAAGTCGCGGGGAAATGCTGTCTTTATATGGGGGTAGGCGTAGCCTGCGTCATCCCAGGCTTCGTTGACCTGGTTGGCGACCAAGATCTGGCCTTCGAGCGGTGCTTTGTTGTCCCCCGTGGGAACCAGCGGCAACGGGAACTTATCGTACGGATAGACCAGGCGGCCGGTGCGGGCCTCAAGGCGGGAAATGATCGACATGATATTGGATGTGGCCAGTTCCCTCGAACCGGCGCCGCTGCCGTGTGTACCGCCAAATCCATAGTTGTTGCCATAGCTCTCGGCGTTGAAGATCAAGAGCCGGTGATTCCCATCCATGCCCTCCATGTAGAACAGATCGTTCAGTTTGCGTTGGTTGTACGGCGAGCGGTCCGGGTTCATCGAGTGCATCAGGTACTCGATGCCGGCCTGGGCCATCTGGTCGACATATCCTCGTGAAACCGCCGGGTTGTCGAACATGTTGGCCGCGACCGCCGTGCGAATCCCCAGTTTGTCCACCAAGAAACGGTTGGTGTAATAGGTGGCGCGAGCGGCCTCCTCCGTGGCGAAATTCTCGGTGGTGTATTGGAATGGCGCGCCCGCAATATCCATCGATCCAGCGGCAATCAAGTCTACAATTTCCTGGACCTCATCCGCCGAACGCTTGGCCATATATGCCTCCACCATCATCCAGGCGGAGTCTGTACCATACTTGTATTTCTCCAGATCGGTATCGCGTGCGTTCGAATTCGCGACAAGCGTTTTCGCTTGATCCAAGAACCCGGAGAACAACTCCCTCAAATCCTCTTGATAGTTCGTGTACCCGAGGTCGGTGTGCATCTGCTGATCCAGATAGAACTCCCAGTGGCGGGTCCGGGCCCACGCATCGGTGCTATAGGTCCCGGCCACACCATCGGCGCACGCTGCATCGGAGCACACGTCCAGGGTCAAGGCGGTGGTTTGGCCAGGCTCCAGCAGGTCATGGGTGTCGAGCACCGGAGCGATGACGTTCACGCCGTTCCCCGACGCGATCTGACCGATCGGGGAGATGGTGGGTGCGCCATCGTCCAGGCTCACTCGAGCCCAGGCGTTGAACGCCCCGTTGGGGTTGTCCACCGTGACCCGCACCTCTTGAGTGCCATCGGTCCGGACCATCGGGGTAGGCGCGACCGAGCGGACCGCCACCGGGGCGGCCGCCGCGTGGGCAGCAGAAACCGCGGCGCCACTCGCGGCAAGAGCGAGGGCGATAGTGCCGCCCACCAGCCGTTTCGGAAGCCGTTCGTGGAATCGCAAACTAGACGTGGGAGCCATGAGAGCAGTTCTCCTTCGAATCGCAAATGTGGTAGTGACGCTCCAGTTGGTAGCCGCGATGGGGGGAGCACGCTCACCGCGCGGCCTCGGGCGTGCCACAGTCCCTGACTCAACCCGAGTATGGTAACGATACCAGGCGCCGCTGGAACACACAACCACTCCGCCCTACACCGAACACTCAGTACCGCGTGTTTGACACCACTGAGGGTGACCAGTTGCCGAGCTCCCCACGGCGGGCCAGGGGTTGGGGCCGAGCAGAAACACCTTGAGGCTGGCACACACGGCATGGGCGGCTCGCGCTCAACACGTGCCGTGATCCTAATTCGATCCCATCCGGTGCCCACAGGCTCTCGACCGCCTGATCCGGATTTGGTCCTATCCCCCTACAGTCTCCCAGCCTCAGAGTTCGCCGCGTCGCCTTGGGAGGACACGAACCGGTCGAAGCCCGGGACGGTGAATCTGAGTTGGCCATAGCGGGGGGCTTCGATCACCCCTTTGGCGATCAAGGACTGGCGTGCCATGGAAAGGTCTGTTGTAGCCAGGCCCAGCGTCTGGGCGACGGCCGCTCTGGGGACGGTGTCCCCTCGATGTGATGCCATCGCTTTCAGGAACTGCTTCTCCGAATTGGTGGCCGCCTGCCACCGCGCTTGGAACATGGACTCCAGTTCATCCCAGACCGCTTGTTCGGCATCCTTGGCATGTGCCAGCGTGATCTCCCCGCCGCGCTCGGGCTTGGCCACGTCCCAGGTAGCCTCCCCGATGATCTGAAGCGGTGTGGGTTTGGTGCCGCCGTTTTGTTGTGTGGTTTGCCGGGGTTCCGGCGGCTCACGAGTGATCATAGTGGGTTTGCTCGTATTGGTTGGGTGTGGCGTAGTCCAGGGCGG
>JAIRXV010000455.1 GCA_031268115.1 Bifidobacteriaceae bacterium | reverse complement strand
GACGGCGACCTCTGCGGGGACGGAAGTACTACTGGCATGCCGATCCCGAACCTGGCCGTCAAGATGCAGAGCGGGCCACCGGACCGCGCGCATCTGCCGCGGCAGTGCCAAGGGCCGAGTACCGTTGGTGGTCGCCACGGCCGGTTCCGGCGCAAATGTCGCGGGCCTTCACCGACCATGACCCGTCACAACCGCCGTCCCGACAGGGAGCAGACGGGCCGCGGAACGGTCGAACCTTCACCGGAATCCTCCAGTCAGAGATCGTTTTCGACGGATTGACCAAGGAAGAACTCGGGGGTCTGCTGGCCTCGGTCGATCCGTCCCTGCTGCTCCAGGGTTACGGGAACCCTGGAGCCGGTGAGCGGCAGATCGCCACTCACCTTGGCGGCGGCAAACCCCTGGGACTCGGCAGCGTTCGCCCGACCATCCTTAGCCTGCAAGTCTCGGGACCTGACCGCTATGCCGAGCAAGACCCGCCCAACGGTGAGAGCGACGACGATTGGACCCCCGCTGCCGTTGTGGCGGAGTTTGCTAACGTCGCTGGGAATGCATTGGACAACCAATGGCTGGCCTTGGCGCACGTCCTCGATCTTGAGAAAGTGGACCCGGACTTGGTGTGGTATCCACCTGGGGCAGACCGATCACACATTAGAAAACGCGGCCAGCACGAACGCCGCGATCCGTTCAAGACATTCCAAGAGTCGTTCAGGTTCTTTCAAAAGGCCGACGGTCATGCGGCGAACGCACACGGGCAGGGCGGCGCCGACATCGTCCCGCTGCCCGATCCAATCGACCCCGACCAGAGTCTCCACATCAACCCCCAGGCCAAAGGAAAAGGACCCGGTCAATGAAAACCTTTCTCGATGTGGGTGTTGTGCGAGTCCAGCGCTACCTGACTGCGCCCCGGCATTTGCGAAGCCAAAGGGGCGGTTCGGCGATGATCAAGTTCGCGACGAGCCGCGTGCCTGAGTGCTACGGGGATGCGATTCTTGGCGAAGACAGCGGCACTGATCTCGGCCCCTCGCAGGACGGCCAGTTCGACCCGATAGGCCTCTACTGCTCCCGATTGGCTCGCGCCGGATTCCTCGGTTGGATGCGCAACCCCGCCGCCGGGGACATTGACGGTGTGGTCAGCCTTGTCGTTGAAACCGAAGTTTCCTCAAGTGATATCACCCGAATCGCTGGTCTGGTGATCGGCTGGCTGCGGATCGAGCTCCCCCACGCGGAGTTCACCGCCCATTACCGCTCTACGGAGCAGTCGTACGTCGAGGCCTACCCCCAGATGGAAACCATTTCTACCGGCGGCCTGGTCTTCGGCAACGACTATCCCGCGCTCTTGACCTGCGACGAGTGCGGACGGACTCCGGTCACGGGCCGCTATGAACTTAGCAACTCAAAGACAGAAGAAACAAGAATCCGCAGGGTTTGTGCGGACTGTCAGCTGCGCGAAGACCGCCTTGGCCGGATCAGGGAACCCGACCCTGACAACCCTAATACTGTAGCTCCAAGTTTCGCGGTTGAGGGAATTGTCCGCGCTGCGGTTGCGAAGGAGAAGAAGCGCCCCAAGATTGGTGTGGCCGAGCATTTCGCCAACCTGGCCGATCTCCAAGAGGGCTACCGAACCAACCACCTGGCCACCGTGTTCATAGATGGCGACGCCATGGGCGATCGTTTCCAGGAATTGGACACTGACCCCAAGCGCCTTGCAGCGGTGGGCGGGCTTAGCGACGCGACTGAACATGCGCTCAACGAGGCAACCTTGGCGATCTTTCAGGACGGTTATCGCATTGTTCCCGCCATCGCACACGTTCGCGGTGGGGACGATGTCGTGGTGACGGTGATCGCGTCCGCCGCCTGGCGATTCGCCCGGGAGTTCCTCGAGGTTTTCGAAGCCGAAGCCGGCCGTTTCCTGCGCGGCGCCACGGCGAGTGCCGCCATCGTCTTCGCCAAGCACACGACGCCGTTCGCGCTGCAGTTCGACCGGGCCGAAGAGGTGCTCACTGCCACTAAACGGGCTGCCGCTAAACACAGGTATCGGCGGCGTTGGGTCGAAAGGAACCCCAACTGGGCCAAGGACACATCTTCGATCGGATGGGCCGATTTCACCCGCGACTACGTTGTCCCGACCGGGGGTTTCCATCCCACGCTGGCCGAGTTGAACGGCCTCGACGATGAGCTGAACAACCTTGGTGCGAAACTCACGCCCACTCGACGCGAATCCTGGCTCCGGTTGCTCGGTGAACCGGACAAAGATGCCGTTCGCGACCAACTGTTGAGCGAT
Organism: Bifidobacteriaceae bacterium; assembly: GCA_031268115.1. Lineage (GTDB taxonomy): Bacteria > Actinomycetota > Actinomycetes > Actinomycetales > WQXJ01 > JAIRRT01. Next base: position 751 of record JAIRXV010000455.1, on the reverse strand, counting down.
GCGCGCCGCCATGATCTGAAAGATCTGGTGGAGCCTTACCTCGGCACTGACCCAGCAAGTGGCGGCAGCCCGACCTGGACCCTGGACACGCTCTTAGAGCGCTTAGCCATGTTGAGGTGGTGGAAATGAGCCCGCGCGTCTTGAGGTTTGACGTCGAGTTTCTGACTCGGTACGCCGTAGCCCAAACGGCCGTCATTCCGGGCAGCGCGTTGAAGGGCATGATGTTGGACGCGGCCCGCGATCTTGGTTTGGGCGGCCGCTACTGGCCGTTGCTGCGGGCGGTTTTCGGCGGCCATAAGGAAGATGTCGCCGGTGCCAAAGAAAACGACTACGAGGGTGGCACTTCACTCACCGAGGGCCCGACCGTGCCGTCACCGTGGTCGTGGAGCGATATGGCCTGGTCCGGAGGCAAGGGACCCGCTCGGGAGAGGCGTTCGCGTATCCGCATCAACCCGGATACCGGCACCGCTGACGATGGCGCCCTGGTGGCGGTCAACGAGTTCTTGATCCGCAAGGGGACCTTTGCGATTTCGCAGATCGGCCCGATTCCTGACCCCCTGGACACGTTGGAGCTTGAAGCAGAAGCCCACGTGACGGTCCTTGAGGCGGCCGCGCGGACGATGACGGCGCTCGGCGCGGACCGGCGGCGCGGCCTTGGCTGGGTGGCAGTGACGAGGGCCGGCAAGCCAACGACACCCGAACAGCTGGCCGAGGCGCTCGACGGGCTTCAGACGCAAGACAAGGTGCAGTC
>JAIRXV010000141.1 GCA_031268115.1 Bifidobacteriaceae bacterium | reverse complement strand
CCCGCCGCGCCCGCCGCGCGAACCGCATCGCCCCCCCCAACCGCACCCCCACCAACCGCGGCCCCACGGCCCACCGCAGCGCCGGTCCCCGCGGCAGCGACCCCCGCACCGCCACCATCCGCATCCGCCAGGCCACCCGCACCGCCGACCCCCACACCCCCATCAACCGGATCTTCGCGCCCCGCAGTGCCATCACTCTCGCCGGACGTGCCCCACACAACGACATCGCGCAGGTCTTCCGCGGTCAGCGAGAACAGGCCTGCCTCACCGGTCAGTACCGGCCTCGCGGGAGGGCCGGCGGCAGCGGGCGGACGCCACCGGTCCGGATCGGCCAACGCCACCGCAGTCTTGTCTCCCAGCGCCTCAACATCCAACGCCCCACGCGAGCCGAGGTGCGCGATGCGTTCCACGATTTGGGCCCTACAGAATTGGGCGTTGGGGCAGCGCAGGTCCGCGTCGCCTTCCTTTTCGGGCGCTAGTTCCGCCCCGCACGAAGGGCAACGGCCGGGCATCTCGAAGGCCCGTTCGCTGCCCGTGCGCCGCTCTGGCACTGGCGCCACGATTTCTGGGATCACATCGCCGGCCTTGCGCAATACCACGGTGTCGCCTATCAGCACGCCTTTGCGCGCCACTTCCCCGGCGTTGTGCAGGGTCGCGAATTGCACCGTCGATCCGGCCACCCGCACCGGTGCCATAACCCCGTAGGGTGTCACTCGCCCCGTCCGACCCACCTGCACACGAATGTCCAGCAGCGTGGTTGTGACCTCTTCCGGCGGATATTTGAACGCGATTGCCCACCTGGGTGCCCGACTCGACGCCCCGATCGCCCGTTGCGCCGCGAAATTGTCCACTTTGACCACCATTCCGTCGATCTCGAAGGCCCCGTCGTGGCGGTGCGCTCCGCGCTGCACGATGGCGGCCCACGCCTCCTCCAGTCCGCTCACCACGGCCGCATCGGCCGGGGTGGGCAGCCCCCAGAGTCCCAGGGTGCGGTAGGCCTCGGACTGGGCGGTCCACGTGGGGTGGGGACCGGCATCGTCCCATTCAAGTGCGCCGATGCCGTGAACCAGCAGGGACAGCGGACGCGATGCGGTGACTCCCGGGTTTTTCTGACGGAGGGAACCGGCGGCCGCGTTGCGGGGGTTGGCGAAGAGTGGGCGGCCGGCATCGGCCATCTGGGCGTTCAGACGAACGAAATCGGCTACAGCTATATAGATCTCGCCGCGGACTTCCAGCACTCGCGGCACAGGATCGCCACGCAGGCGCAGCGGAACAGAGCCGATGGTGTGTATGTTCGGCGTCACATCCTCGCCGGTCCGGCCGTCCCCACGGGTGGCGGCCCGCTCCAAACGCCCTTCGATGTAGGTGAGGTTGACGGCTAGACCATCGATCTTCGCCTCGCAAAGAAACGGCTGCGGACCCAGCTCTCGGGTCACGCGGGCCGCCCAGGCCGCCAGGTCGGCTTCGGTGAACGCGTTGTCCAAGGAAAGCATGGGGACGCGGTGGCGGACAGGGGCGAAGTCCGTGACTGGGGGCGCACCAACCGTCTGCGTAGGGGACTCCGGGTTGAGTAGGTCGGGGTGCTGGCGTTCTAGCTCCTCTAGCCGCCGGATCAGGGAGTCGTACTCCGCATCGGACACTAAAGGTGCATCGCGGCGGTAATACGCTGCGCGATGGAGCCGAACTTGATCCACGAGCGAGCGCCACAGTGCCGCCGGATTGGAGTCGATGCGCTGAGCCATGGCTGTCCTTCCTGCTCGCCCAGCGATGAGTTTGAAAGGGCGAAGCAACTGTCGAACCCTAATCCTGCACCCTGTTGGGCCGCTGCCCAGGTGTGGCGGCACTGCCATTCCATCGCCAGCCGCGTGGCGTATTTCTACCTAGCCGGCTGGTGTTCCTGCCTGGTCGTTCGATAATCGTCCTTGGCCTACCCGACCCGTGGTCAGCGCCACGGATCCCAAGCCGTGGGCATGCGACCCCTGTACCATGACCTCTGCAAGGGGCGCCCCATCAGACAATCCTCTTGGTTTCCGACCTTCGAAGAACGGTGATACATGACTGACGAGCGTTCCAGCCTCCGCCCCCCTTCGGCCTCCCCCCCGGCACCCAAGCGCCGCGGCCTCGTGGCGCTTACTTTTGCAATTGTCCTTTTCCTCGCCGGCGCGGCGGGGATCTCCGTTGGAGTTCTCGGCTTGCCCGCCCTCGCGGAGGCCAACCAAACCGCTGACCTCATCGCCCTCCTCGCCAAAACGAACGTTTTCCAGCAGGCCGTAGCAACCGAACTCAACGAAGTGACCATGCAGGGAATCAGCGGACAGGAACCAGACCGCAACCGGACGGACGAAGCCGCCGAAGCATTGGCGTCAGTCGCCCAGTCTGCCCGACCCACCCTCACCGTCTCGGCCGATCCGCTAGCAGTCCGGGCCGAGCTGCTGCTTGATGACGCACAGGCCCGGCTCGACCGAGCACGGGTTTTCGCAAACGCCGGAATCCATCCGGGAGACGAGGACATAGTTCAGTACAGCACCCTCGAAGAGGATGTTGAGACCGTCAACGAACTCATCTACGAAGCGATCCCCGAATCTGCCGCAGGCGTCAAGCAACAGGTGAGGGAATACCTCGACCAAGTGCGCGGACAGCCGGTCCCAGTGATCGCCGAAGGTTTCGAGGATGCAAGGGGCGAAGCAATCCAGGCAATAGCCGATGACGCCCAGGGCCTCAGCGCGAGCCCGCGCACGCGCGCATTCGCGTGGTTCGGCGGGGGTGGGCTGTTCATTCTGGTTGCGCTGTTACTCGGCGTCACAGGGCTCATCGCGCGCCGCAAGACTGTGAGCGGTACGGGTGGTGCGGGCGGTTCGGGCGGTTCGGGCGGTTCGGGCGGTTCGGGCGGTTCGGGCGGTTCGGGGGGTGCGGGCGGTGCGGGTGGTGCGGCTGGTGCGGCTGGTGCGGCTGGTGCGGCGAAGGGTAGGCCCGCAGCCAAAGGCGGTGGCGCCGGCGCGGGTCTCGGCGGAAGGGGAGCACCGGAGACGAGCCAGGTGGGCGCAAGCACGCCGACAACGGCTCCGGGAGGAGTTCCTGCGACGAGTCCGAGTGCAGGCCCGCTCGGCACGCCCACGGTGGCGGGTAGTCCAACTGCGCAATCTCAAGGACCGCTGGGCGCACAACCCGCACCGAGTCAAGACACACAATCCGCGCCCGGACGCACAGCGCCGACTGCTCCGAGCCAAGTCCCACCACCCGCAACCGGGCGGGCAACGCCCACAGCACCGAATCAG
>JAIRXV010000018.1 GCA_031268115.1 Bifidobacteriaceae bacterium | reverse complement strand
GCCGCCGGAACCGACCGCATCGAACACCTAGGCACACAATCCACGGCCCGTATCCAAGTGGTCCCAGTCACTTGATACGGCCCAAAGAATCCCGCGCGAAGGCCCTGTCAGACGTTCGGCCGGTCGGCCCGCAGCATTCCCCTGCCGGGGCCAGTGCCAGAGATCGGCGAACCCCAAATGGGCCCTTGGGTGACGTTCCAAGCAAAATGGACGACCATCGGCCACCACAGCGAACGCGTCGCCAAGTAGACGGCGGGCAGGATCGTGGCCGCGATAGCGATCCCCACAGCACCGAGCAAGGTCCCGTCGGGGTCAGGTTGGTCAAATGGTTGCCCCCAGTATCACCGCCGTCGCTATCAGCGACATCACGCTGCCGATGGTGTCCCCCAGAATGCGGAAGAACGTTGGCGGCAGTGTTCAGACGGTGGCCGCGGGGACGGCTCTTGCGGGCGACGGCGAAGGGCGGATGGGACCTGAGACCTGGCAGTGACGAGACTGTGCAAGTCGCGGTCGAGCATCGCCGCGAGGCGCGGGCACGTCTTGCGCGCTTCCCAAGCGAACAGGCGTACCTGCTTACCCGGCAAGAGAACGTTACTGATCAGCGACCCCTGGTGGCACACACGGTTGCGCAAACAGTGAACGCATAGCCCCTGTTCCAACGTTCCCCTGACACCTCAACGAATCGCATTGAGGGTGTAGCGACTCAGGGGGTCCCGGCCGACGACCAGTCTGGGGTGGGTTGTTCGGAGCATGTTTCGGGAACACCCCATGGGTCGGGTTCCCAACCGGGCTCGTCGGGGATGTCATTGGTACGGGACTAGCCGCCGTGTGGTGGTGGCGTCACGCGGTTGGTTCTTGCCGCAGAAGCCCCGATTGTGACCGAAAACACCATCTCACCTGCGGGCAGCCGGGACCCCTCGCTAGTCCGCACACTCACCAGCGTGAGAATGAAACCGTTTCGAGCCCAGTCTCCCATCCGCCGATCACACCACCGCTTGCGGTGGCCCTGTAGGTCCACGACCCCTTCTACCCGCAACGCTCCTGTCGAGCCACCCAATGGCGCCGAGTCGGGCCGGGCGACCGATCCACCCAAGACGGCCCTCATGAGCAAGCGGCGGCGCGCATGGAATTGGGTCGCCGGCTGCGCGTTCGTCTTGCTGACCGCCCTCGCCGCCGTCACCCGGCCCTGCGGTGTCCATTTGCCTGATGACTTCCGGTCGCCCGTTGTCCTGACGCTGCTCGTTTGGTGTGTCGTGCTGCGGTGTTCCCTTCACCAGACATACCCAAACCGGCGCGCGTATCGGTTCCCCGGGTCGTCTTTGGTGACCACGGCCTCGCTCGGCGTTATGGCCGTGGTCACACTGACACCGGACACCTGGTCGCGAAAGGCCGGGCTACTGGCGTTTGTTGCCGTTGCGGCCTTCGCGGCATCGCTCATCCAAGCGTTGCAAAGCTACCGGGATGCCTCGCAGCTGAAGTCCAAGAAATACAAACGTAAAGCACGCGGCCGCCGCACCGTCATGTGGGCCTGGCTTGCGTTCTGTGTGACTTCTTTGATCCTTATGGGTGGCGAGGGGGTTCCGTTCTTGCAGGGACCGTTCGCGTTCACGGGCATGTTGGGGTGTCTTGTCCTGACTAGACGCGAGCTCGTGCATTGGCCGCAATTCCGCCGCCTTCGGCGTGGCGCACGGCGCAAGCTGAACCAACTCATTGACCGCTTCGGTCCTTCTTGGTCCTAGCGCCAACCCCAAGACAAGACCACCCGCCGCCGTAGGCGTCGGTCTACGGCCAAGAGCTATCACGTGCTTCTCGCGGTGTGTGCCCTGCCCGGTGTGGGCGACCCGAGCCGCGAAGCGAAGTGGTCGAATCGCTGAACGCTGCCGACCCCTGGCCCACCGAGCCGGGTCCAAGACCCGCTGACGATCCACGGCATCGGCCAACATAGGGCTCGTTCAACGGTCCGTCGCCTTGCCGCCATGAGCCGCAAGCGTCAAAGACCGTTGTTGGGGCCGGCGTCCGGTGGTTTACCAGTGGTGAAGGGGACTTGCAGCGGATCATGCCTCGGGCCGGGTGTCGTGGCAAGTTGTGCCACCTCTGTGGCGAAATACCGGTGGCGCGGCACAAGAAGGTGAGCCGGATATGCCGCTTCGAGAAGTGCGAGGCCTTGTTCAGCGGTGGTGTACCCCAGCACCCGGTACAGGGTGACCGCATCGCCCACGTCACGCTCAGGCCTGCTTGAGAATAGTTTCATGGCGAGCATGTACTCGGGCGATGCCACCTGGACAATCAACGTCGGCGACTCGTAGATGACGCGCGGTGCTCGGTCGTTGCCGGGCATAAACCCTTTGGCGGCGTCATTGAGCCAATCAGCGCGAAGACCCGGGCTGCATTGACGCACCATGCGTGCTGCGCGGACCACCGCGGTGGAAGGCGCAAACACTGCGTCAACGTCGCCAGTAGACCGCGAAGCATCATAGGCCAGGGCCATCGCGGCCCCACCAACCACAAACACGTGCCCGGATTCGCCCTGTGCCTCAAGTTGAGCGGACATCTCGCCGAACAGCTCCATGATCCGCTGTGGCGTCAACGGTGTACCGGCCACTGCGTTCATGCGCGGGCCAAAGCGCCAGACGTGATGAACACACCGCGTGCAGCGAACGGCGCCGGGGTCTGCCGTGCGGCAAGCTCACGCCAAGAATCCCCAGCCACACACCAGGGTTCTGGACTGACTCGGGTGGAGTCGCTGGCCCATTGCGGGGCAGTCCAACCGTCGCGTTCGGCAAGGTAGGTAGCCAACGCCGCGAACGCCGCGTCCAACCCCGTGTGGCCCGTCCTTCGCGGTTCCCGGCAGAACACACTCGCCGCCACATCGACCCCACATCGAAGGGCGATGTCGTAGTCGTCGATGGTTTGCATGATCCCGAACCGCCATCCGTCCTGGACGCTCCCGCCATCGGCAAGAACCTCCGCACAGACCGCAGCATTGTCGGCAGCATCGCAGCCACGGCCACCCAAGGCATCGGACGGCAGCGACAGGCACGATAAAGAAGCGACCATGTCCGCGACAGCCCACACAGTGCCGGTGAACTGTCCGTGGAATTGTGGGTGTACCGCCACGCGGCAACGCTACCGTCACAAGCTGGGAACCGGGTGGCGATGGAGACGCCGAACTGGTCCAGGATGGGGATGTCATCGTCCTGGACGATTCCTCAACCGTGGCCGCCATGGTGGAACACCTGGTGCTTCGCCGCGACCTGACCGTGCTGACCCATTCCCTGGCCGCGATGCGCACGGTCGCGGATCTGGT
>JAIRXV010000016.1 GCA_031268115.1 Bifidobacteriaceae bacterium | reverse complement strand
ACGGCCTTGACTGTGGTGGAACCGATGTCGATGCCGAGGCGCAAGGCGCCAGGGCGGGCCGTCATCGTGCGGCTCCATCCATCGGGGCCGTCAAAATGTGGCGAACCACCGGCTCGGCCAAGTCGACGACCTCCTCAACCGTGAGGCCCGCCAGCGCTCCGTCCGGGTCGAAGCGGCGCTGCAACGCGATCGACGCAAGATAGCCGCGCATGTGCGCAAGGCGAAGAGGCAGAGCCTCGGTCGGCGCGGTACCGGCCAGGGCAGGCGTGACGTAATCGCACATGAACTGCCCAAACGCCCTAACCGCGTCGGGTTGGAAGGCTGCCTCAACGATTATGGCGGAAAGCGCCTCGGCGGTCGCAGCATCGGACCACAGCGCGAAGAACAGGCGCGTCAGGCGCCTCGGCGCGGGATCGGCCGACGCCAAGAACGCCCGCAAGGCGGGGTGATCCGGGCCTATCGGCAGGTCGGTCGCCGCGGCGTAGAGCCGCCGTTTGGACCCGAAGAAGTACGTGATCAGGGTGTGGTCCACCCCTGCGGCCTCGGCGATGGTTCGCAGAGAAGTATCGGCGTAGCCGCGTCGAGCGAACTGGGCCCGGGCGTGGAAGACGATCACATCCGCGGTGTTTGCGCTCCCGGGGCGCCGACCTCGACGGACACCGAGGTCAACTTGTGTGTTGGTAGTCATGGAGCGCGCCTCCGGCCAGGTGGAGTGAAACAGCCGAAGCACACCCTAGCGCAGATCTCCCCGGGTGGAGAATTGCACCTGCCCCGAAAGGGCGGCGCAGGCCCGTGAGCTGGGAACACCTCAGACGCGATGAACGGCCCCCGGGCGCGCCGCCCGAACCGGCCCGCCGTACACGCGCCGCGCGGCGCGTACGGCCCCTTCTGGGTTGTCCCACGGGGCGATGTGCGTCAGCACCAACTCCCCGACCCCTGCCTCGGCGGCCAGGAGGCCCGCCTGACAAGCGGTCATGTGGACGCCCGCCACCTGGTCGCGCCCCTCAAGGAACCCGGCCTCGGCCAAGAGCAAGCTCACCCCTTCCGCCGCCGTGCTAACACCCGGCCCGAGATCCCCGTCGCCCGTGTAAGTCAACGTGGCGGTCGCATCGTCCCTGTCCGATGGCGCCGCCACCGTTAGCGCGTAGGCCTCCACCGGGTGTTCGGCCGGGTACGGCGAGATCTCGAACGGACCGATCCGGGCAACACGCCCCGGGGCCCACGCCCGCACATCGAAAGACCCCGCTGCACCCCGCGACGCCAGTTGACTGGCCACGCGCTCGCCACGACCGTGATCCGTCAGCTGACCGATCCGATCCGCCGTGGCGCGAGGCCCAAATACGGGAATCGGAGGGAGAGGACCACCGGGGCCATACCTTGCCCACACGGCCAAGCCAACAAGGTCCGCGCAGTGATCCGCATGCAAGTGTGAGAGGCAAACGGCGTCGATTAACGCCGGATCGACAAAACGCTGAAGCGAACCAAAGGCCCCGGAACCCAAATCCAACACGACATTCCACGTCCTACCCAACGGATCCTCGGCCTGAATCAGATAGCACGAAGCGGCCGAATCGGGTCCCGCCATCGACCCGGAACAGCCCACCACGGTCAGCCTCACTGGGGCCCGCCTCCCCTGCTGGGGACGATGAACGAATCCAGAGGCGCCGCCATCGTCCACAAACCCGCCGTACCGCCAATGAAGCGGCGAGCGAGCGGGCCAAACTCGACCGGATCGCCGGTAGTGAGCCAACGATGTGTGGGCGCGGCCCCCTCGGGGCGCCGCCCAACACCCTCCAGGGCAGCCGCGACATCGCGCGCGGTTTCCGGACCCGATGTGACCAAGGTCACACCCTCACCCATGACCTCAGCGATGACCCCCTCAAGCAGCGGATAGTGGGTGCAGCCAAGGATGAGCGTGTCCACGCCGGCGTCGCGAATGGGGTCCAAATACTCTCTGACCTGGGATATCACCTCAGGCCCGTCCGTCCTACCCGCTTCAACGAACTCCACGAGCCGGGGGCAGGCCCGAACGGTCAACGAAATGTGCGGGGCGGCGGCGAACGCATCGCCGTAAGCGCCAGATTCGATGGTCGCGCGGGTCCCCACCACGCCGACCCGGCCGGACCGAGTGGCGGCGGCGGCGCCGCGCGCGGTCGGGTGGATTACCTCAACCACCGGGATGCCGGCACCCACTTCATACCGCTCGCGGGCATCGTGAAGCACCGCCGATGACGCCGAGTTACATGCAATGACCAGCATCTTTACGCCTTCGTCCGCCAAACGGTCGAGGGCGGCCAGAGCCAAGGCGCGGACCTGCGCGACGGGCCGCGGGCCGTACGGCGCGTTCGCCGTGTCGCCCAGATAGAGGATCGATTCCCCGGGAAGGGCGTCGACAACGGCCCGGGCGACAGTCAATCCACCGAACCCTGAGTCGAAAATGCCGATCGCCGCAGTATCCATCGGCCCAACCCTAACGGCGTCAGTGGGATGGACTGACCGCGCTTAGAGCCTGGACCAAGGATTCCTGGAGGACGGTCAGCACCACGTACAGCTCCACCAACACGTCTTCGAGACCCTCCGGTCCGCCAGCCGGACCGTCCGTCCGGCCGGCGTCGATCCGCGCGGCATCCTCGGCCGTTTCGATCCCGAGGATCTCGGCCACCGCCAACCGAACGTCGTTGAGCGCGGCGACGGTTTCGCCGGCCTCCTCGCGGTCGAGCTCGATCTTCCCCCGCGCTAGGTTGCGCGCAAGACTCTCAAGCCGCTTCGTCTTGTTGGTGCGCATCGCTTCACCGGTGAGTTCGGCGAATTCGCGGGCGATCTCACGGTCCGTCGTGGAACCTGGAGGGAAAAGGCGAGCCAAAGTCGGAATCGTATCGAACCCAGGCGTCGCTTCGCCTTGGATCATCGCCTGGACGGCCTCAACCACCCCGACCAGAACGGCCCGCTCCTCTGGTCCGAGGTGAGCGACAAATCGCTCGTTGACCCGATGAAACAGACGCAAGGCGACATCACCTACTTGGGGGCGAAAGGGTTGCCCATAGACCAAACGAGTGCATGGCCTCGACGTGCAGCTCCATCTGCTCGCGCGGCCCGGAAGCCACCACGGCCTTGCCTTCGCGGTGAACGGCCAGCATGAGGCGCTCAGCTTTAGGACGGGGAAAGCCGAAGTAGGTCTGGAAAACGTA
>JAIRXV010000006.1 GCA_031268115.1 Bifidobacteriaceae bacterium | reverse complement strand
GGCCGCGGCGGCATCGGACGCGTTCTTCCCGTTCCCAGACGGACTGACGATGTTGGCAAACGCCGGCGTTGCGGCAGTGGTCCAGCCGGGAGGTTCAATCAGAGACAGCGAGGTTGTCGCGGCAGCGACCGCAGCGGGCGTAACCATGTACCTGACGGGGACGCGCCACTTTGCCCACTAACGCGGGCGTGGGGGGGTAAACCCAGGTGCTGTGGCCGCCAAAGTGCAGGGGACACGCCACTCTTGCCCGCTGACGCGGGCGTGGGGGGTAAACCCAGGTGCTGTGGCCGCCAAAGTGCAGGGGACACGTCACTTTTGCCCACTGACGCGGGCGTGGGGGTCTTGGGCAGGGACATCGTTCGCCGCCATCAACCCCGGCAATGTGACGATCTGAGGGCGGGCGTGGCGGTCTTGGGCGGGCGGGACAGAGCCGCCCGCCGATACCCGATAGTCTTGGGGGCGGTGGCATCGCTCCATCCTGGCGGGCAGCCGCCTTCGCAACTCTTCGATACAAAGGAAGCATCTCTATGGCACGTTCTGGCAAGGCAACCGTCATCGGTGCTGGATTCTACGGGTCGACAACGGCTCAGCGTCTGGCGGAGTACGACATCTTCGCAGAGGTTGTTCTCACGGACATCCGCGACGGCTGGTCGGAGGGATTGGCTCTCGATCTGAATTCTTCGCGCCCAGTCGAAGGCTTCGAAACTACGGTTGTGGGCAAGACCACCACCGTCGACGGCGGCGGATATGAAGTTATCGCCGATTCGGACGTTGTGGTCATCACGGCCGGTCTGCCGCGAAAGCCGGGCATGAGCCGTATGGACCTGCTAGAGGTAAACGCGAAGATCGTTCGCGGCGTGGCGGAAAATATCGCCAAGTACGCCCCCAATGCGGTGATTGTCGTCGTTTCAAACCCGTTGGACGAGATGACTCGCCTAACCCAACTGGCTTCGGGCTTTCCGCCTTCCCGGGTAATCGGCCAGGCTGGCATGCTCGACACGGCTCGCTTCACCTATTTCGTGGCGGACAAGCTAGGTCTGCCAGTGTCTGGCGTCAAGACCCTCACGCTCGGTTCGCATGGCGACACGATGGTCCCAGTCCCATCGGCCTGCACCGTTACGCAAGACGGGGTGACCAAGCCGCTCACGGACGTTCTGTCGCGCGCGGAGATCGACGCGATCGTCGAGCGTGTGCGCGGCGGTGGCGCCGAGGTGGTGGCGCTGCTGAAGACCGGCTCGGCCTATTATGCGCCATCGGCCGCTGCGGCAGCGATGGTCAAAGCGGTGGCGACAGATTCCGGTGCGGTAATGCCGGTATGCGCTTGGACCACCGGTCAGTATGGGATTTCGGGAGTCTATTTGGGCGTTGAAGCAAAGTTGGGTAAGACCGGTGTGCGGGAGGTTGTGGAGCGTCCGCTCACGGCCGATGAAATCACCCAACTGCGCGCGGCCGCGGAGGCCGTGCGCGCCAAATCAGCCGACGTGGCCGGTCTGTAATAGAGACCGTCCTCTTTCAATCGACCCGACGATGGCGGCGCTTCCCCCCGGGTGACGGCCGCCATCGTCGCTTACCTAGGAGTATTGCGCGTGGCAAAGATCGCAGTGAAGGGGCCCGTGGTCGAACTCGACGGCGACGAGATGGCCCGCATTCTATGGCATTTCATTAGGGACCGTCTGATCCTGCCCTACCTCGACCTCGACTTACTGTACTTCGACCTGTCCATCGAGAACCGGGACGCGACAGCCGATCGAGTAACCATCGAAGCGGCCCAAGCGATCAAAGCTCACGGGGCAGGGGTGAAGTGTGCCACTATAACACCGGATGAGGCGAGGATGGCCGAATTCGGTTTGAAACAGATGTGGAAGTCGCCCAACGGGACCATTCGCAATATCCTCGGCGGTGTCGTGTTCCGCGAACCGATCATCGTGTCCAACGTGCCGAGGCTGGTGCCAGGTTGGACCAAGCCCATCGTAATCGGCCGTCACGCGTTCGGCGATCAATACCGTGCCACCGATTTCAGGACGGATGGGCCCGGCACGGTGACCATCTCGTTCACACCGGACGATCCGGGATCGGCGCCAATTGAGTTTGAAGTGGTGCGCTTGCCTGAGGGCGGAGGTGTGGCTTTGGCGCAGTACAATTTCACTCGATCTATCCGGGACTTCGCGCACGCGACGTTCGCTTATGGACTTAAGCGCGGCTATCCGGTGTATCTTTCCACCAAGAACACCATTCTCAAACGATATGACGGTGCGTTCAAAGACATTTTTGCCGAGGTGTTCGAAGAATACTACGCTCAAGCGTTTCGAGATGCTGGTCTGACATATGAGCATCGATTGATCGACGACATGGTGGCATCGGCTCTGAAATGGGAGGGTGGATTTCTTTGGGCGTGCAAGAACTATGACGGCGATGTGCAATCGGATACGGTTGCGCAGGGTTTCGGTTCGTTGGGTCTCATGACTTCAGCGCTTATGACCCCGGATGGTCGCACGGTCGAAGCCGAGGCCGCCCATGGGACCGTGACCCGCCACTACCGACTGCACCAGGCGGGTGAGCCGACATCGACCAATCCGGTTGCGTCGATCTTCGCTTGGACGGGTGGGCTGAGACATCGGGGGTTCCTGGACGGCACCCCCGAAGTGGTCGAGTTCGCGGAACGGCTGGAATCGGTCGTTGTGGGCACGGTCGAGGGAGGTTGCATGACGAGGGATTTGGCGTTGTTGGTGGGGCCCGAGCAAGCGTGGGCGACCACCGAAGAGTTCTTGGATGCGCTCGACCGAGGCCTGTGGGCGGATCTTCGCTGAACGATCACGAAAGGCCATGGGCACGGAGCGAAGGCAGCCCATGGGTTTGCCTTCAACTCTTGACATAGCCGTGCGTCCATGCCCAGTCTTGGGCGTATGACTCACGGACCCGGATCGCCCCATGCTCTGCGCGAGGCCAACAAGGCGCGGATTCTTACGACAGTCGTTGCGTCCGGATCGCTGACACATGCGCAGATCGCGCGTCGCTCAGGTCTGTCGCGGGCATCCGTAACGAACATGGTTCGGGAGTTGGCGGCCGCAGGAGAGGTCGAGGTCACCGATGTACTACGAGCTGGGCGGCGGTCTCGTTTGGTGACCGCTACTGGCCGGCCGGGCTACGTGCTTGGGCTGGACTTAGGACGGACCCACGTCCGGGCGGCGATAGCGGACAGGACTCACCAGATTCACGCAGAGGTGGAGGATCGGATGCCGCCCGAGGCGAATGTGTCTGAAGGTGTTCGATTGGCGATCGATACCTATGCCAAGGCGCGAGGAATCGCAGGGATACGGACCGAGGATGTCTTGGCGGCCGCAGTGGGGTTACCGGGTCCAGTGGACCAAGTCACAGGCACTATCGGCGCCGGAACGCTGCTTCCGAAGTGGACGGGTGTGAACGTGGTGGCGGCCTTTGGCGAAGCACTGAACCTGCCGGTGCGGGTAGAGAA
>JAIRXV010000402.1 GCA_031268115.1 Bifidobacteriaceae bacterium | reverse complement strand
ATTACATCCCCTTTCGGGGTGAACACGTACACTTCGGCAGACCCGATCTCAAACCGCAGATCGTCAAGAAACTCCCCCGGATCCTCGGTTTCTCGTTGCCAATCTACGAGTTGACGCAGCCAGGACATATCGTTGACTCCGGTCAACCCCGTATCGGGTTGGTTGCTGCCTTCCTTGTAGCGCCAATGCGCTGCCACGCCATACTCGCTGCGACGGTGCATTTCATGGGTTCTGATTTGAATCTCTACGGGTTTTCCGCCGGGCCCAATCACCGTGGTGTGCAGAGATTGATACATGTTGAATTTTGGCATCGCTATGTAATCCTTGAACCGCCCTTGCACGGGCTTCCACCGTGCGTGAACGGCCCCGAGCGCCGCATAGCAATCGCGGATGCTCTCCACCAGGACTCGAACTCCGATGAGATCGTAGATATCTGCGAAGTCCCGCTGGCGAACCAGCATTTTCTGGTAGATCGAGTAGTAGTGCTTGGGCCGCCCGGTCACCGTGCTCTTGATCTTGGCGCCCCGCATATCGGTCTTCACCTGCTCCAATACGACGTTAAGGTACTCTTCGCGGGCTGGGGCGCGTTCCATGACCACGCGAACCACTTCGTCGTAGACCTTGGGGTAGAGAGTTGCGAACGAAAGGTCTTCGAGTTCCCATTTGATCGTGTTCATCCCCAGGCGATGCGCGAGGGGCGCGTAGATCTCCAGTGTTTCGTGGGCCTTGCGCTCGGCGTTCTCGTTTGGGACGTATTTCCAGGTGCGCGCGTTATGGAGGCGGTCGGCCAGCTTGACCACTAGGACGCGAACATCTTGGGCGGTCGCTATGACCATCTTGCGGACAGTCTCGGCCTGCGCGGCCTCACCGTAAGTGACCTTGTCCAGCTTTGTGACGCCATCGACCAATCGGGCTATCTCGGGGCCGAACTCAACCTGCAATTCTTCCAGCGAGTACGGTGTGTCTTCCACGGTGTCGTGCAGCAGGGCCGCTGCCAGGGTCGATGGCGTCATCCCGATTTCCGCCAGGATCGTTGCCACCGCGAGGGGGTGGGAGATGTAAGGCTCGCCGTTCTTGCGGGTCTGACCCTCGTGGACCCGGGCGGCTACCTCATATGCTCGTTCGACTATTTCGGTGTCCACCTTAGGGTGGCAGACCTTCAGACCCGCCAACACTGGATGCAGGGGCGCCGGACTGGCGTGGGCTCGGTTCCCCGGCCACCACGAGCGCGTCCGAGGGAGTTGCTCAGTGGTATGGGAATCCGTCACGGACACATTTTAGGCGCATCGCCCAAGCGGGCGCGGTCGGCGGTCGGTCTTGCACCCCTATAGCGTCTGGGAGGCGGTGCGATAAGGCGGCCGACGACTGCGTCAACTGGATCGGCGCGAACCGCTGACCAGTTGAAACGCGGCAGCTAGTATTGCCACGTCGGTGTCTTTCAACACCGACACAATGAGGCCGCGCCTCTGACCACCGGGAGTGCCCGCATGCTCACCACTATCGTTGCCTCTCGTCTTGAGGCGGCCCCCATGTAGGCGCCCGCTAGTCTGTGCGACCGACGGCGGGCGCTCGTTGCGCCGAGGTGCCAGCCGTCCGAGAACGACCGGCCGTGCCACTCTGGGTAGCTGCGCAGGGGTCGTATCCTGCGGGAATGGAACAAGTAAACCCAACGCTATACCGGTGCATAACTCGCCTCAAACGTCAGCGTTTCCAACACCAAGGACACCTAGGAGACTGGGCGATAAAGCGGCTGACGACTGCGTCAACTAGATCGGCGCAGACCGCGCCGACCGGTTCAAACGCAGCAGCTAGAATTCCTGGGTCGGTGCTTTTTAGTACCGACCCAGGAGACTGTCGGACAAAACCGTTTCGCCGGTGACCGCAACGCTTAGACCTGCGGCGATGCTCTGCGATAATGCCGGATTCGGGCATTGCCCGACAGCCTCCCAGAGGCCCATTGGAAACTCGACATACAGCGCCCGTCATGGGCGTGTGACCTGCCGCGATGTAGCGTTCGCTCGGTGTTTCCAACAACGCTGTCACCAGTGTCGCGTCCATATAGAGTTTTCCGCTACTAGAACCGCGTCTGACAGCGCCTGGCCGCATCGCGATAGAGCTTTCGGTCATTAGACCGAGTCGAAACGGGACAATCCGGCGATCCTAGTATCCGAAACCTCTATCGATGTGAGCGCGCACTGTCCACTATTGACCAATAGCTCTAACGATGCGACCTGCCCCGACTGACCCGAACGCACCCGACCGGTCCGCGCCGGCCGGCTCAAACCGGTGTCGCCGCTCGAGACTGCCGTGGCGACAACCCCCGTTCCTGTCAAGACGGACGTGCGATGACGCGTTCAGGTAGGTCCGCAACCACCCGATTGCGGCGCCTCTTTGCCACCGCCCCCAAGACGGTGGCAAAAACACCGCCGCCCGACACCACCCACCGCCGCGCCTTGGCTGGGCCGGGCTTTGCCCGGCCAACTCGCCCCGGGCTTTGCCCGGCCGTTGACCGCCCCCCCCCAACGATGCTTCGCCTCGGTCCGTCATGCCATCCGCCACTTTCCGTCTCAGAAAGTCAGCTCAAACGTGCGCATCCCGAACACAAGGGACACCCAGGGCGCCGGTGAATAACCGGCGTCCGACCGCGTCGGCGGGGAAGAGCGTAGCTCTGACCTGCTGCAACGCGGCAGCTAGCCCCGAGATCCGAGAACTCGGCTCATCCGCACACGTTTCAGCAACAAAGGCAGCTAGATGCCGATCGAGTGCGACAGGAACCGCAACACTGCGGTGACCCGCGGGTTGACCTCTTCGGAGGAGATGTCGAAGGCCCTGTAGATGCCCAGGAGGTGGTTCTCGACGGTCCGCCGCGACAGGCCCAGGCGCTCGGCCACCTGGGTGTTGGTGAAGCCCTCGGAGATCAGACGCAGCACGGTGAGCTGCTGCGGGGTCAGCGTCGCGAAAGGCCCCGGTGTGCCGCCGCGGACGGTGACGGGGGGCGGCGCGTTGTCCGGCGCCATCGCCGCTTGGAGGATCGCCCCGACCACATCGTCCGCTGTGGCGTTGGAACGTTTGGACACGTACCCCCACGGCCGGCGCAGGTGTCTGCGGGTCGATTCGATGACGCCCCGAGCGTCGTGCCTCGTGACGGTGACCACCGAGAGGTGGGGGTCGGCGCGTTGGAGTTCCAGCGCCAGCGTCGCGCCGTTGCCGTCGGGCAGGTCCACCTCTATTGCCAACACGTCCACCAGGCCCGGGGTGATGATGGCGCGCGCCTCGCGGGCGGAACCCACGGACACGACGGTCCGCATCCCCGGCGCTTTGCTGACGGCATCGGCCATCATGGTCCGCAGCAGCGTTTCCGGTTCGACGATGGCGACTGAGACACCGGCCGCCATCGACCGGGGGGTCCCGTCAGCGGTTCTGCGGGTCACCGGCAACCCGCCGTATCCCGAGGTCTCCGCAGCCGGGTTGCCTCTAAGGGGCGTTCCCGGTGCCCGAACACCCGGGCGCACCACCGGCCACGAACCCGTTCGCGGGCCGGGGAACTCCCCAGTGGGGGGCCGAGTGACACGGATCATCGGGCGCGAA
>JAIRXV010000394.1 GCA_031268115.1 Bifidobacteriaceae bacterium | reverse complement strand
TGCCTCATGGCCGGTCCCCTTCGGTCGAACGATGCCTGGCGCGCGAATCTGCGGAATGTTCCGGTTCAACCGGTCTGGCGTCCGGTTGGGCGGGAGCGATAACCACGTCGTCTACGCCGTCGACCTCTTTCAAACGGACGGTGACGCGTTCGCCTCTCGAAGTCGGAAGGTTCTTTCCCACATGGTCGGCGCGGATCGGTAGTTCCCGGTGGCCTCGATCCACTAGGACGGCCAGGCGGACGGCACGGGGCCGGCCGTAATCGCCCAGGGCATCGAGTGCCGCCCGAACGGTGCGTCCGGAATAGAGAACGTCATCGACCAAGACGGCGACGGCATCGTCGATACCCGCCTCTGGCAGCGCCGTGGACCCCAGGGTGCGTGGGGCGAGGCGGCGCAGATCGTCGCGGTAGAGGGTGACATCGAGCCGCCCGCAACAGCGCTCAGGGTCGAAGGTCGGCTCGATTTGCCCGATGATCGCGGCCAACCGCCGCGCCAGCGTAGCGCCGCGCGTTGGAATGCCTAGGAGAACCAACCCCTGTGCGCCCCGGTTGCGTTCGAGTAGCTCGTGGGCCACCCGCCTGAGGCAGCGATCCATATCTTCGCTGGTCAAAACTGTGGTTGACACGACTTCAACGTCCGATGGCGGTGTCTCCACCTGCCTCCTCCTTCTCCGCCTCACAGGACGGCCCTTAAAGGATGTGGTGCTTTGTCGCGGAGGAGTCTACCCCCCGGGTCCGCACCCCTCCCGGTGCCGCGCGGTCACTTCATCTCGGAGATGCGACCCAAGAGACCGGAGATGAAATTCGGGGACCTATCGGTGGAAAGGATGCCGGCCAGATCGGCCGCCTCGCCCATCACCACGGCATCGGGAACACCGTCGCTGAACAAGATCTCGAACGCCCCGAGGCGCGCAATCGAACGGTCCACGGCCGGCATTTTGGCGAGCGGCCAGCCGAGCGAATAGGTCTCAAGGGCCTCGTCTATCTGTTCGGCGTGGGCCACCACTCCCTCGACCAACGATCTCGCGAAGACCGCCGATGGGCCATCGTCGGCCAGTCGATTCTGGGCCAAACCCGCCGGGTCGAGCCCCCGCTGATCGGCTTCGAATAGGACATCCAACGCTTTGCGCCGCCCGCGGGTCCGGGCCGGAACCTTGCGCCTACCCCTGCGAGCCGACCCTCCCCCGCCGTCATCGTCCGTGGGGTTCACGCGGACACGCGACCCAAGTACTCGCCGCTGCGAGTGTCCACCTTGATCTTGGTGTTCTGCTCCACGAACAGTGGGACTTGGACCACGAATCCCGTCTCCAAGGTGGCGGGTTTGGTGCCGCCGGTGGAGCGGTCTCCTTGAAGGCCCGGTTCGGTGTAGGTGATCTCCAGCACCACCGCTGCGGGCATTTCCACGAAGAGCGGCGCGCCATCGTGCCTCGCGACCGTCGCGCTTTGACCTTCGAGGAGGAAGTGCGCGGCATCGCCCACTGTCGGTGCGGGGATCGTGATCTGGTCGTATGTGTCGGCGTCCATGAAGACGAAGTCCTCGCCATCGCGGTACAGGTACTGCATGTCGCGCCGATCCACCGTGGCGGTATCCACCTTGACTCCGGCGTTGAAGGTTCTCTCCACTACTTTGCCCGAGAGCACGTTCTTCAGCTTGGTGCGCACAAACGCCCCGCCCTTGCCGGGCTTGACATGCTGGAACTCCACCACCTGCCAGAGGTTGCCGTCGAAGTTGAGTACAAGTCCGTTCTTCAGGTCGTTCGTTGTTGCCACGCCAGATGTCCTTCGTCTCGGTGTCGGCCGCGGGGTCGCGCCCCAGTGTACGCCGGGGACCCAAAACGCCCATCGGACCTGAAGACGGCGGCACGGACGGGCAGCGGCGGGCCGCATCGCAGTAGGGCCTTTGGCCATCGGGTCGAGTCGGAGCGCGGGGATCTGGCGATGCTACCGGCCAAGAGTCATTGACTACCGCCTGGTGGGTTGCGTGCTGTGGGTTGGGCGATCAGCTTTGGGAATAGTTCGGGGCTCGGTGTGGTTGGAGTTGATCGCGGTGAGATGCGGCTTGGGTTTGTGTCCGGTTCTGACCGTCGGGGCCCCTGCCAGGGTGACCGGTCCTTTTCAACAGGAGAGTGAGTGCACATGTTTGGACGCAGGAATCGCGGAGCGGCGCTCGGCGTGCCGGTGGGAGATAGCGCGAGCCGAAGGGTGTCGCGTAACGCGCGGTTGGTGCGGGTCGTGTGCCGAGCGGTGGCGGTTGTGGCCGCTGGGGCGGTCGGCCTGGGTGGGGTCAGCCCGGCGCTGGCGTTGGCCGCACCCGCACAAGTCAACTTGGCTAGCCCTACCGTGGGTGTTGCGCGGGTGGCGGTGGGCGATCACATGGAGCGTCGCTTCTTCACTTCGGTGTTCGGGGGTGCGCAGTTCACTTCGACGATGGCCGGGACAATGTATTACCGCTATGGCGGGGACGAACCGGCTGGTGGGGAGGCCCTGGCCGGTGAAGGGGTGGGCACGGCACCCGCTGTGGTGGGCGTGAACACCGTGCCGGCACATGTCGATGAGTCTCTTGCTGCTGGGGAGTCTTTGAAAGCCTATGTGGCGGTGAAGGGCGAGGGTGGGGTGTTCAGCGATGTGACCGAGTTGACGTTCGGCGCCTATGAAGGCGACGCGAACTGGTTTGCGTTGCCCGGGGACTCGGCATCGGCCTTGGTGACCCAAACGGTCCAGCCCGATGGGATCCATTACCGTTTGACGGGCCTGACCGGGGACCTGGCCGCTCTCAACGATCAGTCTTTGTCTCTTGGTGCGGCACCTGTCGAACTGGGTGCTGGTTTTTCTGGGACCCACACGTTCACCGTGGACGGGAATTCAGTGGCCGAGACGGCCGTGTCCCTCAGACTCAACGGGGTGCAATTGACTGGTCCGGCCGCATCCCCCGCTGTCGCCCTAGCGGGCGGCGCGGCCGTACGGATCGATATCGATGGAACCAACACGTTGACTGCGGGAACGAGCCATGCGGGTCTTGCCGTGGCCACCGGGACCCACGCAACACTTACCTCAAGCACCACAGGGAAACTGACCGCGACAGGCGCCTCCCACGGCGCCGGAATCGGCGGTTGGTCCGGTAAGGCGGCCGGCCAGATCACGATTGGCGGGAACGTCGATGTCACAGCCAAGGGGACGACTGGCGCCGGCATCGGAGGCGGTACTGGGGGCATTGTCTGCGAGACGATCGACATCGGCGGGCAGGCCACGGTCAATGCCACCAGTGCGTCTGGCGCCGGTATCGGGGCCAGTTACATAGGCAAGGCGGGACTGATCGTTATTGGCGGACAGGCCAAGGTGACTGCCACGTCCACAGGTTCCTACGGGGCGGGGATCGGCGGCAGCGGCTCCCACGATTCCGGGACAGTCAGCATCGGCGGGCAGGCCACGGTGATCGCGACTGCAGAGCTTGGCGCCGGCATCGGCTCAGGGGCCGGCTACTCCGGGGTGTCCGTCTGGATCGGCGGGCAGGCCACCGTCACGGCCAAAGCCTCCAGCGCCTCAGGGATCGGCGCGGGCCAAGGATATGGAGCCGCGGGAACCATCACCATCACAGATTCGGCCAACG
>JAIRXV010000365.1 GCA_031268115.1 Bifidobacteriaceae bacterium | reverse complement strand
GGATTGACGTTGGGGGCACGAACACCGATGCCGTGCTGCTCGATGGGACGCGGGTGCTGGCCGGCGTCAAGCAGCCAACCAGCCCAGACGTAACGTTTGGGATCCTCGCCGCGCTGCGGGAATTGGGGGAGAAGCATCCGTTTGAGACCGATCAGGTCAGCGCGGTCATGATCGGTACCACCCACTTCATCAACGCACTGGTTGAGGCCAAACGGCTGGCGCCAACGGCCGCCTTGCGCCTTGGTTTGCCCGCGACTGCCTCGCTGCCGCCACTCGTGGGTTGGCCGCGGCCTCTAGTCGAGGCGATCTCGGGCCGTCCGTACCTTGCCCACGGTGGCCACGAGTTCGACGGGCGGCACATTGCCGAACTCGACGCTTCGCAGATTCGACGCCACGCCGCAGACATGGCCGCTCATGGGGTGCGTTCGGTGGCGATATCGTCCGTGTTCTCTCCGATCAACGTTGAATTCGAGACTCAGGCAGCGGAGATCGTCGCAGCCGAATTGGGTCCCGCCGTGGCCATTTCTCTGTCTCATGAAATCGGCAGAATCGGGCTACTGGAACGCGAGAACGCCACCATCGTCAACGCCGCTCTTCGGGAATTGGCCGCGCAAATCACCGCGGCGTTGACTGGCGCTGTTCGGGACTTCGGGATCGGCGCCCCGCTATACCTGAGCCAAAACGACGGTACGCTGATGGATGTCGACTTCGCCCGCCAATACCCGGTGGCAACGTTCGCGTCTGGACCGACAAACTCGATGCGCGGCGCGGCCACGCTTTCAGGGTTGGGGAACTGCGCCGTTATCGACATCGGCGGCACCACAACCGACATCGGCGTGCTGAACAAAGGATTCCCGCGTGAGGCGACCGGGGAGGTGACAGTGGCGGGCGTTAGAACCAACTTTCGGATGCCTGACGTGCTCTCCATCGGTTTGGGCGGCGGTTCCCACGTCGAAGGCGAGGGGACGAAGGTTGGACCGTCATCGGTGGGATATGGGCTCACCACGCGCGCCCTTGTGTTCGGGGGTAAGGATCTAACGGCGACCGATGTCGCAGTGGCGGCCGGATATGCCGATATTGGCGACAGCTCGTTGGTCTCCTCCCTCGACCCGGCTGTCGCGCGCAGGGCGCTCGACACCATCGCGCGAGACGTATCGGAGGCAGTCGAACGGATGCGAATCTCCGCCGAACCGCTGCCAGTGGTTGCTGTCGGAGGAGGTTCAATACTGCTACCTGAGCGTTTGCCGGGCCTTGGCGAAGTGCATCGGCCCGAACACTTCTCGGTGGCCAACGCCATCGGCGCCGCCATTGCCCAAGTGTCCGGGGAGGTAGATCGGGTATACGCGATACCCGATGGGGCGCGCGAATCCATAGTCGAGGGAGCCAAAGCGGAAGCCATAGACAAGGCGATAGCCGCAGGTGCCAATCCGCGAGACGTTCACGTGGTCGATTTCGATGAGGTTCCGCTGCCGTACGTGCCGGGGAACGCTACGCGGATCCGTATCAAAGCTGTCGGCGAGTTGGTATTGGAGAATTCACGATGAATGTTGACCAGATCACCGGCGCGAACATAGCAGATCTGGCCCGGGGCGCCGCCATCCTCGGCACTGGCGGCGGAGGCGATCCATACATAGGGCAACTCATGGCCCTAGAGGCACTTCAGACCCGCGGGCCGGTGAAGCTGGTCCCCCCCAGCGATCTACCGGCAAACGCCCAAGTTCTGCCAGTTGCGATGATGGGTGCCCCAACCGTGATGGTTGAGAAGCTGCCGAGCGTGGACCAGTTCGTGGTAGCGGTCGAAGCGCTCGCCCGCTACCTCGACGTGGAACCCACCCATGTGGCATGCATGGAGGCGGGCGGCGTCAACTCGACCATCCCGATAGTGGCCGCGGCTGAAATGGGTCTGCCGTTGATCGACGGCGATTTCATGGGGCGTGCCTTCCCGGAACTCCAAATGGTTACCGCCACCCTCTTCGGCATCCCAACCACGCCGATGTCGATCACGGACGATAAGGGCAACGCCGGACTTTTCTCCACCGTGTCGAACCTATGGGCGGAGCGCCTGGCACGAGTGGTTACGGTCGAGATGGGGGCAGCATCGATCATCTCCCTTTACCCGATGAACGGAGCACAGGCCGCCCAGGCGGCCGTACCAGGGACGCTGTCCTTGTGCGTCGAACTCGGCCGTGCCGTGCGGACAGCGCGAGCGGACCTCCGCGACCCAGTACTCGCGGTGGGCGAGGTCCTGGGCGGGCGGGCGATCCACGCGGGCAAAGTAACCGATGTGGTCCGCCGGACCACATCGGGGTTCGCGCGGGGCGAGGCGAGGATCGCCGGCATCGGCGCCTACGAAGGCGCGGTCCTGACGCTCAACTTTCAGAACGAACACATCATCGCCAAACGCGGCGGAACCATCCTCGCGACCGCACCCGACCTGCTCGTTTGCCTCGACATCGACACCGGTGAGCCGGTCACAACCGAGGGGATGCGCTTTGGGCACCGCCTCGCCATCGTCGCGGCGCCGTGCGATGATCGCTGGCATACGCCCGAAGGGATCGCCCTGGTTGGGCCGCGCTACTTCGGCTACGACACCGACCCAGTGCGGTGGAACGAAGTCGATCTTGGGCGGTGACAGACGCCGGGCCGCCGCCCACTTGGCGATACCCCTTTTGTCCGGCGCAGGCGAGACTGCGTGAGGAGAAAGACAAGAGAATGACCGCCGTTGAGCCGGCAGGTGAGCGGTATGCGGCCTTGACCGCCTGGAACCTGCCTGCCTTCGAGATCGGGGCGGAGATCCTTGGATCCGGGGGCGGCGGCGCCCCGACAGCGATGGCGTTGGTCTTGGCCGATCTGCTGCGCGAACGCGATCTGCCTCTCATTGCGAACGCACCGGACGGTACCTTCGCGTCCGCGATAGGGGCAATGGGCGGGCCGTCGATATTCGCCGAATGTCTGCCTTCAGGCGAGGAATACCGCACCGCGTTGGGTGAGCTTGAGGGCCTGGGTCTGCCCCGCCCAGAGTTCGTTCTGTGTGTCGAAGCGGCCGGAATGAACGGCTCGTATGGCGCCTACCTGGCCCTTCACGAAGGCCTAGGGTTACTCGACGGCGACCTCATGGGCAGAGCGCTGCCGCGCTTGGAGCAAACCTCACTGCCATCGGTTCCGTCCATGGGGCCGTTCGTCCTTGTGCCGCCGACAGGCGAGGTACTGCTAGTGGATCGGGCCGCACCCAGGGGAGTCGAGCGGATCATGCGCGCCGCCCTGCCCCAATGCGGGGGCTGGGGACTGTTTGTTACCAGACCGCTTAGCGGCCCGGAACTCGGCCACTGCATGATTCCCGGGACTGTCAGCCGGGCCATCTATCTCGGTGTAGCGCTCCGCCGGACATCCGCCTATGCCCGAGGCCCGGAAATGGCCGAGGCGATTGGCGGCCGGCTCCTTGGCAGCGGGGCGTTGGAGGAGATCGCCCGATATCCTTCCGGAGGTCCGAACGCGGGGGGCAATGTCCATCTGCGCGATACGGAAGGCGGATTCCAGGTGCGGTTGGAATTCCAAAACGAATACCTGTTGGCCGCGGTCGACGGGGAAGTGGTGGCAACCTGCCCAGATTTGTTGATTGTGGTAGACCCGAGAGTGCGGCGCTTTGTCCGGCCAGAGGAATTGCGACCGCGCCTCGACGTTGCCGTAATCGCGTTGCCCGGCCCGAGCTGGTGGAAGCAGACACCGGCGCGGCTGGGTCTGGTGGGCCCAAGAGCGTTCGGAATCGAACACGACTACGTGGATTGGGTGGCCGCATCGTGACAGACATATGTATCGGCGACCTGTTGAGATGGGCCCACTCCACCGCCGGGGCAACGGTGAGCGTGGTGGCGGGCGATGCCCAATCGCAAATCGACGGAGTTCGCGCCGTGCTGGCCAAAGCGGACTTCGCGCAGTGCGCGCGGCCTGGCGACTTGCTGGTGGTGTTGGACGCGCCGCCCCGACCAGGTTGGCACACCGATGCGATGCTGAGACGCTGCGCCGATGCCGGAGTGGCGTGCATCGCTTTCGACTCGGGCTATCGGCTCGACTCGGGGGCGGTAGCTATCGCGGAACGGCACGGGCTAGGTGTTCTTCGCACCAGCGATCCATGGCGGCTCAGCATCGCCGCCGACCGACTGATCCACGCCCCTACCAACGCCAGGATTGGCGCGCTGATCAAAACGGTTGTGGCGGCGCTCCGGAGGGCGGGTGAGTCGCTCGACGAATTGTTGGCCACGTTGTCTGCCGCGACTGGCCACACGTTTCTGCTGCTCGACGACGACGGTAGGGCTTTGGCGGGCGACCCTCACGGGCTCTTGCCAGAGGATGCGGGCCGTGGCGCCGATGCCGCCCATTTGGCTGGATGCTTGGTTCGCACCGGGACCTTGGTGGACGAGCGTCTTCCCTCTGGGCGCCGGTTGGTGGCGGAGAGGGTCGAGGTGGGTGAGGCTTGGGTGGCGGCGCTCTTGTCAGGCGAAGACGGGCTGGACGCAGGGGCAGTCTCGGTAGCACTCGCGGTGGTCAAGGCGGCAACGGCACAGCGGATCGCTTCGCTTCACCTGTTCCACGAACGCGAAGCGAGGATCAGGGCAGGCCTGCTGACTGAGATCCTCGACGCCAGTCCGGGCCTGTCGGCCGATTTGCGTAGGCGGGCGCTGGAGGTCGGGTGGGATCTGCGCGGTTGGCACGTTGGCATCCGCATCTTGGTTCGGGGCGATGCACCGACCAGAGCCCACCGCGATGCCCTTTTGGCGGCGTTCGCCGCACAGGCGCTGGAGCTTACGGCCGTGGACCAAAACGACGGCTGGATCGCTTGGATTACGTTCCGACGCCATCCCGGGCAAATCACCGAGCAGGTCAGTGCGGCTATCCGAAGGGCGCAAGCGGCGTTCGCGCCGATCCTTCCCACGGCGGTGGGCGTCGGGAAACTGATGGCCGGGCCGGAAGGGCTCGCGCGGACCATCGGGCAGGCCGCCGATGCCGCGAAGATCGCCCTCAACCGCCCGGCCAGTGGAAACTACGTTCACGTCGATCGGTTGGGATTGGCTCAGCTTCTTCTCGCGCTGACCCACACCGACGTGTTCGTACCCGCGGCGCGGGAGCTGCTCGCGCCGCTCGGCCCACCGGACGGACCTTTGCTCAACACGCTAACTGCATATCTTGACGCAGGATCGTCTCAGGCGGAGACCGCCATCGTCCTGGGAATTCACCGCAACACTGTTTCACTAAGGCTTGCGCGGATCATGACCCTATTGGCCGTCGATCTCGCGGAACCCGAAACCCGTTTGGCCCTGCACCTAGCGTGCCGGGCCGTGCAATCGGCCACCTAAAGGAGGGCATATGAAAATCCTCGACCTCGTTCCCATTACCGTTGATGTGTGGACACCCGAGAGTGGGGCCTATATCCGGCAACACCTTCATCGGGACACCGAAGTGGTGACACGTCGCCTAGTTCACGGGCCTGCCTCAATCGAGGGCGAATACGACGAAGTGTTGGCCGGCCCCGAGATTGTCGCCATGTGCGGGGAAGCCGAGAAAGAGGGGTTCGACGCGGTTTTCGTTGACTGTTTCGGGGATCCAGCCGTCAGGGCCGCACGTGAATGCTGCGACATCCCAATCCTCGGAGGTTTTGAACCGGCGTTGTACTACTCGCTCGGTTTGGCCGACAAGATTGGGATTGTCACCGTGCTGCCGCACGTGGTATCGATGCTGGACGGTCTGATAGCCAAGAATCACCTGGAAGGCCGTGTCGTTTCGTTGCGGCATGTCAACATCGCAGTGTTGGATTTGCATAGCATCGACCCGTTGGTTGCGGCGGTAGTCAAACAGGCCAGGAAGGCGGTGGAGGCCGATGGCGCCGGTGCCGTTGTGCTCGGATGCACCGCCATCGTCGGTGTGGCAGAGGCAGTGGGGGAGCGGTTGGCAAACGAAGGCCTTAGCGTTCCGGTGATCGAGGCCGCGCAGGCCGCGTTGATGCTGCTGGAAACCCACGTGCGCATGGGTTGGCGCCACTCACGCCGGACGTACTTGCCGCCTCGCGCGAAGGACCGGACCTGGTGGCCGGGCGATGGGGCGGAGCCGATGCAAGCGTGAGGTCTTGCCTTGACCGTTGCGGGTGAGAGGAAATGGCAGACAGCCACCGATGGCTGGGCGGCGGACGATTCGGCTATTATGCCCAGTCTTCGGGCGGGTAGGTTTCGTAAACGTAGTCGAGGTCCTTGTCGCCGCGTCCCGACAGGTTCACCAGAATGGACTCGTTGGGGAAATCGGCCGCGAGTTTGCGGACGTAGGCGAGGGCATGGGCGGATTCGAGCGCAGGAATTATGCCCTCCAAGCGAGAAAGGCTATAGAAAGCCCGGACCGCCTCCTCATCTGTGGCCCCGGCAAGGCGGGTGCGGCCCTCAGCGTTGAGGTAGGCGTGTTCGGGTCCGACGCCTGGGTAGTCCAGACCAGAGGCAACGGAATGGACGGCGGCAGGATTGCCGTCATCGCCGGTAAGGGTGACCGTTGTAAACCCGTGGATCAGGCCGGGGCGGCCAAAGCGAAGCGAGGCAGCGTGATCGCCCAAAGTGCCAGTACCGCGGCCGAGGGGTTCCACGCCCCACAACTCCACTGGATCCTCAATGAATCCCGCGAAGATACCCATTGCGTTGGATCCGCCGCCGACGCAGGCCACCACATGGTCCGGGAGGTGTCCGGTCATTGATTGGAATTGCTCGCGTGCTTCGATCCCGACCACGGCCTGAAAATCACGAACCATCATCGGGAATGGATGGGGTCCTACAACTGAGCCGATAGCGTACATCGAAGAGTCTGGGTCCTTCATATATGCCTCGAAGGCTGCATCGACGGCTTCTTTTAGGGTCCGTTGGCCAAATCCGACCGGCACCACTTCAGCCCCTAGCATCTTCATTCGGATGACGTTGGGATGCTCTTTGGCGATATCGACCTCGCCCATATAGATTTCGCATTCGAGTCCGAAATAGGCGGCGGCCGTGGCGAGAGCTACCCCGTGTTGACCAGCGCCAGTTTCAGCGATGAGCTTGCGTTTGCCAAGGTAGGAGGCGAGCAGGGCCTCTCCCATGCAGTGGTTGAGCTTGTGCGCGCCGGTGTGGTTGAGGTCCTCGCGTTTGAGGTAGATGCGGGCTCCGCCAAGGGCATCGGTGAGCCGTTTGGCGTAGTACACGGGTGTTGGTCGGCCTTGAAAGTGTTCGCGTATGTCGCGAAGCCGGAGAATGAAATCATGGGAGTTGCCTATCGTGCGATAGGCCTTTTCGATCTTGTGCATCTCGGCGGCCAGATCGGGCGGCAGTTCGGCGCCGCCGAAACTGCCGTAGAACCCTTGAGGGTCAGGAAACCGCTTGAGGTAGGGCTTGGTTGGCACGGTGAGGTTCTCCTTGTCGGAAAAGCTGGACGATGGCGGCTCCACCTTACCGGCGTGCCGGGTCTTGGCTTGAGGCGCTGCCTGGAGGCAAGTCTGGTTCGACTTCGGCCGCGTGGCGTCCACCTCGGCGGCGCCGCTTGGGCGGCGACGGCAATGGGGAAGGCTCGCCGTGATAGATCGGCCCGAATGGGGTCTCAGGCGCAGACGAAGGTGCGGCGTTGAATTGATCCGGTTCTTTCGGCGGAGCTGGATGCGATTGGTCGGCCGTTGGCGCACCGTGACCGAGAATGGATGGCGCGCGGGGCGGGCGGTCTGGCGGAGCCACTGGCATGAAGCTGGGCAAACTGTGGATGTCGTTTGGAGGCTGGGGCGTGGGCGGAGCGGGAGTGGGGAACTCCGGCGGAGCGAAGGGCAAGGGACCTGAACCTAAGGCCGATGCCGGCGGC
>JAIRXV010000363.1 GCA_031268115.1 Bifidobacteriaceae bacterium | reverse complement strand
GAGCTGTTCCACGCGGCGCCAGGCGGGCAACGCACGCCGCTGCCGTTCTCGCAGGCGGAGCGGTTCGAGACCCTCGACACGGACGCCGAGGCCGGCTGCATCCACGACGTGGCTCACGCCTACTCCGCCGATGGCGGCCTTGCCGTCCTGCACGGCAACCTCGCCGTTGACGGGGCGGTGGTCAAGACCGCTGGGGTTGACCCCTCGATTTGGGCTTTCGCCGGCCCAGCCGTGGTGGTCGAATCGCAAGAGGACGCGATTGAAGCGATCCTTGGCGGTCGAGTACATGGCGGAGATGTTGTCGTGATCCGCTATGAGGGGCCATCCGGCGGACCGGGAATGCAAGAGATGCTCTACCCCACCTCATTCCTCAAAGGCCGAGGCTTGGGCGCTAAGTGCGCACTCATCACCGACGGACGGTTCTCGGGGGGTACTTCGGGGCTGTCCATTGGGCACGTCTCACCTGAGGCGGCATCGGGCGGGCTGATCGCGTTGGTCGAGGAAGGGGACCGGATCGAGATCGACATCGCCGCCCGGACCATCCATCTGGCCGTAGCTCCCGAGGAGCTCGCGGCCCGCCGGGACCGGCTAACTGCTTCCGGCGGCTACCGCCCGGCGCACCGCGAACGGCACGTCTCCGGAGCGCTGCGGGCGTACGCGGCGCTCGCCACCTCAGCCGACCGCGGAGCAGTCCGCGACCTAACGCGCATCGGATGACCGCGCCGCTGCTGGCCCGCGGGCAGAAACTGGAACGGTTGGCCGCGCCGCAACAGCGCCCCAAAACACCTTTGGAGTGACCAATTCCCATCGATTTGCGGGTCGCGGTCGAATCAATGCCGCCCTGGACGGGGCAAAGCGAGGGTTTCGCCGATATCCACCCCTGTCAGCATCATCACAATCCGGTCCACTCCCAAACCCAGACCACCTGTTGGCGGCAAACCGGACTCTAACGCCGCCAAGAAATCCTCATCCACCTCCATTGCCTCAGCCTCGCCACCCGCTGCGCGCCACGATTGGGCGATTAGACGTTTGCGTTGGACAACCGGATCGGCCAACTCCGAGTAGGCCGTCCCCAATTCCATGCCGAACGCCACCAAGTCCCACCGCTCCGCATAGCGCGGATCGGCTCGGTGCGGCCGAGCCAAAGGCGAAGACTCAGAAGGAAAACCGATGTAGAACGTCGGTGCGATAGTGGCTGGCTCGACTAGCCGGTCGTAGCAACGCTCCACAATTTCCCCCACACTCATAGGTTCTTCCCACGCCACACCGGCCGCTTCGGCAACCTCGCGGGCCCGCACCACCCCCATATCCAAACTCACTGGCAGCCCGCAGGCCCGGGAGACGGCTTCGTGTACTTGAATCACGGGCCAGGTCCCGCCCAAATCCACCACCGTGCCATCACGCCCAAACGCCAAAGGGCGACCTTGGCCCACCGCGTCAGCGCAGGTCCGAACGATACTCTTAGCCAGATCCATCATCTCCAGATAGTCTGAATACGCGGCATAGACCTCAAGCGACGTGAATTCCGGGTTGTGAGTGGCGTCCATACCCTCATTGCGAAAAGAGCGACCGAGTTCAAAAATCCGCTCATTTCCAGCCACGACAAGGCGTTTCAGGCTTAGCTCAGGGGCAATCCTCAGACACAGGTTGGCCCCCTGGGCTCGTGCATGGGTGCGGAACGGACGAGCGGCAGCACCGCCATGGACACGCTGAAGGATGGGCGTCTCCACCTCCATGAATCCCTGCTGACAAAGGACCGCGCGGATAGTCGCCAGTACGGTGGCGCGGACGCGAAGAAGAGTTGGAGGCGACATGGGGAACGCGGGGCACGGCGACAACGAGGGTCGACTCTCCGCCGCGGGTCCCTTGGAAGAGACCATGGGACGGAGGGACTTCGAGGCGAGTTGCCACGACCTCGCAGCGATAGTCAATTCACCGGTGCGAGTGGCGATGACCCGTCCGCGGACCGCCACTATGTCACCCGGACGAATATGGTTTCTGAACAAGCGATACGTCGCATAACCCGGTGAGTCGGGCAAGGCGTCCCGTGCCAAGAGCACCTGAACGCGGGCACCATCGTCCGTTAGGTCCGCGAACAACAATCCGCCGTGGCAGCGAATCGCCCTGACCCGCCCGGCCACGGCCACATCGACGTCTGCTTCACTACCCGCCGCCAAACCGTCGAACTTCATCCTGACATCGCCAATCGAGGTATGCCGGTTCACTCGTACCGGATACGGATCGAGTCCAGCCGCTCGCAGCCGCGCCAACGCGGCTTGGCGCCGCCGCATCGCCACAGTCGGCCGAGGAGGAGCGGAATGCAGAGCAGTCAGGCGAGATTCGTCATCGTGCACCGCCGAAACGAAAGGCTGAACCTCTCCCGGGCGAAAAACCCGGCGCTCACGCTGACCCATCACGCGATTACCAAAAAGCGAAGGCAAAAGAACACCCTCAGCGCGACCCGCGGCCAACACAACCTCAGCCAGAATCGCGCCACGGTCATAGGCGAACAGCCGCGGACGCCAATCGGGCCGATATTTGGCGTTGGCTCTAGCTAAACCCTCCATTTGCCACCAGCGGGAGGCAAACCGAACCGCCAATCCACTCAAACGGCGAAGAGGAGACGCACCTACCTGGTTGGCCTCGTCCAACACTCGGTGCAACACCGCGAAATTCAGCGAAACCTCACGGACACCCAGGTCGCGGGCCGCGGCCACCAGTTCGGCGATCATCAACTCAGTCACACCGGCCCGCGCGGCCGGATCCCGGCGCATCGTATCCAAGGACAATCCGGCCGCGCCCCACGGAGTCAAGGTGAGCAAGCCGCGAGGGTGAGGGCCGGCATCGTGCGCGGTGACAACCACCATACGGGCATCGGTGGGATCGCCTACCCGACCCAGAGCCATCGAAAAGCCACGCTCCGGCCCTCCTCGCCGCCAACGATCCGCCAAGGCAACAAGCTCGCGCGCCTCGGCCGGGGGGATGGAGCCGAGGCGACGAACCTTGACCGTATAGCCAGCGCGCCGAACGCGCCGCGCCGCCGAACGCACATCCTGGGCGGGGGCAAACTGGCTGGTCACGATAACGGCCTCGTCACCCATTGGCAGTGCTTTGAAACCGAACCGCTCGTAGGCCAACGCCCCTGCGGGAGTCACTCCAATCACCGCCGGCGTCCACCCGGCACTCCGAGCCAACGCCAACCACTGGACGATGGCGGCCGGCCAGTGCGCCTGATCGCCCACCGGATCGCCTGAGGCCAGCAACACGCCGCCAACCAGCCTGAACGCGACCGCCGCGCGCCCCTCCGGAGCAAAGACCACGGACTTGTCGCGGCGTGTGGCCACGTAAGCCAACGAGTCGTGATGGGCGGGGCGGGGTTGGCGGGACGGTTGGGCCAGGGTTGACGCATCTGCCGAGGAAACTGGGGGGCCGGAATCGGGGGAGCAGACACTGGGAGCCGACCGGGCCGACGCGAACGCATCTGCCGGGGAACCGAGGGGTGCGGAATTGGGGGCAAGAATGAGACGACGCAACGCTAGCTCCTCGGCTGCTGTGAGTGGATGGATGGCGCGCCCGGCCGTACGCGTGAACACCGCGAGCGCCGCCACCACCCCCAAGCCAGAGACCGCTGAGACCGTCAGCACAATCCAGCGGCTCGGCAGATACGGCAGTGGGTGTCCAGTTAGAACCTCGACCGGAGCCCCGCCCAAAGCGATATTCGCTGCCCACCACACTCGCGGCCATCCGGGCGGAGGACCCGAATCGCCTGCCAAGCTCAGCAACGCGAGGCCTATCCCAGTCGATAGCACGATGGCCGCGACCCCGACACCCAAAGCAGCAGCGAAGGCACGGCGCGGCACCCGCGCCGGAAACGCCCCGCGAGCGACGATCAAAACACCAATCGCTGCCAAGCAGGCGAACCCGCCGACCGTCTGCAAGACCACTGAAACCTCCACCGTCAGGCCCGCCGACATCGACAGCGGCACAAGACGTCGCACGTCTGCCCCGGAGAGATGGCCGATTCCGACGGCCAAACCTTGGATTGCGGCCGGCAACTCCACCAGGACGATGACGCCCACCAACCCCGCCCGCTTTCGTCGCGAGATCGCGCCCGCCAACACCGCAAGCACCGCGGCGTTGAACACCGAAGCGTGCGCCGGTAGGCCGATCATCTCCAACACGCGCGCGAACGCCACGGCCAGCCCAGGCGCGACGTGCTCAAGAGCCCCCGCGACCAATGCCCACACTGCAGCAACCCGAAGGATTCCGGCCGTCCACGGCGGAACCCAGGCCGTCCACCGGGGACCTGCGGCCTTCCAAGGCGGGCCCGCAGCCCGGTGCATTTCAGACACGAACAGCTCCTGTTCTGATCGGGCCAGGTACGCCCAACCTTGGGTTACGGGGATCGGGCCGGGGCCGATGGGTTGGGGTTGGGGCCGGGG
>JAIRXV010000349.1 GCA_031268115.1 Bifidobacteriaceae bacterium | reverse complement strand
TTGAAATATCGAATTTGCCGGTACTTATGTTCCCAACGCTCATATCGGCTGAGGTTTGCCACAGTGCGAACGTACTGCCGCCCAGCAGCAATGCACCGCCGCACAACGCCGCCACAAGGGCCTTTCCACGGCGCGCCCTCTTGTCGCGACGTCCGTCCTGAATCTCGATTGCTGCCATAATTTGTCTTCCTTTCACTACACGGGCAATGACGAGCTCCGCTCTCAGCCCTTGTCTCGGTTGTGATGTACTTCCCGCGGCCCCATGACCCCTTGGGTCGGTGTCTCACCGATCTCATTCGCTCCGGTCAGCGGTCCGTCATATGTTCCAACATCCTGTGGCTTGAAGATATTCCGCTATCCGGGAAAGGCTTCGAGGAATTTGCCACACCGGATCCATGCCGGCCGCCGTGGCGCCACCGCACGCGTCTGACCAGGCCATCGGCCCTCCGGGCCGGGGCTGGCAGACTTAGGAGGAGTGAACGGCGGCCCTCGCCGCGAGTCCGGCGAGGGCAGTAGACACAAGGTCCAATGGGTTCAAGACGGTTTCAGGACCTCGTGCGTTACGATCAAAGCCGCATCGCTCAATTCCTCCTCAGGATCGGGCAGCACGTCTACTTCCCACGTGTCGGTTCCCGGCTCAATCGCGGAGCCATCTGGCCCCACCCCGGTCACCGTGGCCGTGTTGATGTAGTGGCCCAGGGTCAAAGACTCGGCCACGGCGGTCACACACCAGTGATCCGTGCTTTGTCTGAACTCGGAGTACTCCTGAGGTACGGCCTGAATCTCACCTAGGTCCACGGGGGTTTCCGGGGCGGCCGTTGGCGTACACTCGGCGCGATCGGAAACAGGGAACACAGTGAACTCGGCCGAATCCAGAATCCCGCCCGGTTCGAACTGCGGCAGTTCGATCGAATAGTTCAGACCGACATTCCCGGCCGCGGCCGCCACCACGTCGAAGGTCCACGCCGCGCCCTTGGGGGACGCCGCCACCACAGCGGCCGCGTGCTCTGGACCGATAGCCAGCGACAATTCCGACGCACCGCCGTCGGCGGCCTCGTAGCTAGAAGGGATCTGGCCGGCGGGAGTCAACCCCGTCACAGCGAATCCGACATACCCCGAGGTGACCGTGGCCGGTCCGACCGTCCCGGACGCCGACCAAAGGCCGAAGGCCGCACCCGCCGGTCCGGTCATGAGACCCGCCGCGAGCGCCGCAGCCAACGCGATCCGGCGGCGGCGGCCGCCAAAGGAAATGCCCGTCATAGTTCTCCCTCCTCGCTGGAAGAATTGCGCGCGCGGACCTGCTCCAGAGTGACGGTGATAGCGCCGAGCGAGAACTGCTCGGGCTCTTGCTGCGGGTAGGCAATCGGATCGATGTAGCCCAACCCCTTTTGATTCAGAACGACTTCCAGCACCATGGTGTTGGTTCCGTTCGCCGGAACCGAGGTCAATCGCAGAGTCTCACCGCTGTCGAGATCAACGGGGCCGGCGAGGGTGCCGTTTGAGTCCTTGAACGCCATCGTCCCCGTAAAGCCCTCCGGGAGAGATTCGGGGCCGGTGGCCACCAAATCGGCATCTAGGTTCGCGCCTCGAAGCGTGGTTGACACCTCGGCGGTGATCACGAGGGACTCACCTTCAACGGCGACCCAGGCCGGGATCGTGCTGAGCGAATCGCCGGAGTGCCCGGAGGCGGCATCGCCTGTCCGGCCCTCCCAAGCCAGATCGCCGAAGTTCAGAACGAACACGCCACTGCCCACTTCTGCCTGCGTCGTGACAGTCGAACTCCACAGGGCACTGGCGCCGAACACACCGAGACCTAGAGCGACCGCGAGGGCAACAGCGCAACTCACGGCGGTGGACGCCGAGCGCGCGGCACGTCGCATCAACCTGCGCAACCGGCCGCTGTCTTGGCTATTCATCGGGGACACCTCCTTGGAAGAGTTCGGGCTCAACTAACGGATGGAAGGGGCGACGGCCAGGTTGGGTGCGAGACCCAATCTCTGGCCAGGGCCCGTCATCCAGTTCCAACAACGTCGCGGCCAGGGTTATTCCGCTCAACGCATACTAAATCTGTTTCGACTCGATCGCGGGCGTCCCGTCTCGGTCCGTCCTGCGGCGCCGGCGGACCAGGATCGCGCCGAGCACCAGGCCCAACACCGCGCCCAGCGGGGCAATCAGGGTGGCACCGGTACGCGCCAAGGTCCCACTGTGGAAGCCGTCCTCACCGTCCACATCGTCTTTAGGCGTGCGCGCGGGTTTCTTCGAAGGCACCGGATCGCAGGGCGGCGCGGAGGACTGAGCGGGATCCGGTTCGCCGCGCAACGTCAAAGCGACATCGAAGGTCAAAGCGGCCGAACCGTCCGCCGCCGCT
Organism: Bifidobacteriaceae bacterium; assembly: GCA_031268115.1. Lineage (GTDB taxonomy): Bacteria > Actinomycetota > Actinomycetes > Actinomycetales > WQXJ01 > JAIRRT01. The sequence continues at coordinate 2,770 of JAIRXV010000349.1, read as the reverse complement.
TGTCCCGCCGTTGCGTCGAAGGGATACGAATAGCCCAGACTCACCGGCACGCTGGCGCAACGCTTCACCTTCACGCTACCAAGCGCCACCTTCGATCGCCCCACAACGTCCGCGAAGGGAGCGCTGCCCGTTGCGGAGCCGATCCCCCACTGAAGGGCGATGAGCCCAGCGAAGGCCAGGCCGTCATCGCCCATCGCTGCCGGATTGGCTATTGCCACCGACAACGTGGCGTCGCTTGGGCCTTGGTTGCGGACTTTGAGGGTGCGGTGGACGCGATCGCCAGGGACCGCCACGCGATCGCCCACAAACGAACCAGACGCCACCGCGCGGGTATCGCCATGCCAATCGACCGAAAGGGTCGGGCCATCCCAGTACGCGGCCAACTGGTCGCCGGGGTTCGGGGTGGCGGTCGGAGGCGAAACGGCCTCGGCCGCCTTGGGCCCCTCGGCAACGGCTGACAAGTCTGCCGCGGGCGCGAGCACGCCAAGTATCGCCGCGCAGGCCCAAGCGATGGACCGCGCGGCCAACCCAACACACGTGACGCCGCTCATCGCCATTCACAACAACGCCCGAGGCCAAGGTATTCCGTTCTCGTGCGCTCTTTTGGATTCTTCTCCCCTATCAGTGGGGCGATGTGGGTGGTTGGGGGTGTCGTGGTGGGGTGGGCACGCTGCCTGCCGGGTAGGTTCATGGTTTGCGAACACTCGAGCCTTGGACGGTCCCGCACAATGGGCGCCTCATCCCGGCCAGCAGGTCACCGGTCGCGCCCGACGGGATCACAGGCGCCACCGTGAACCTCGACCAGGCAGACGCCGTGGTCAACACCGGCGGGATACCCACGACACCCGGTGCCACCCGGGCTGCGTGAGCTATCGGGCCCCGAGGGGCCCTCTCATACCTCGGCCGTCAGCCCAAGGACAACGCCGCCCTGACAGTGTTTCGCGCCACGCCAAGGCGCCAGGCAATCACCTTGATCCCCAAACCCTACGGGCGGTGCGGCCGACAGATCTCCGTCCACTGACCCAAACCAATCATGTCCCTACCGTGACAGGCACCGGGGGCACCACAAGAACCACTCACACCCGGGTTGACAAAAGAAGTCACGAGGCTATCACTCGGGGTCGGGAGAAAGCGGGACAGTCTTACCGAGGGCGCCATCGCCCCTGATTGGACCGGCGAAGTGTGTGCCCCAGGAGGTGCATAACCTTCGATGCCTATTAGCCAACAATCAACCCTTTGACGAGTACTTCACTGCCTTGGCGATCTGGTCCAGGGCATTACCTGTCACGTCCTTGAATGTTGCCTTGACCGTCACAAGGGAACCCTTCGGAAAAACCGGTAGTCTCAAGCGGATCACGCCCTCGTCATTCGGTGCCAAGCTAACGCTCTTTGACTTGCCCTTCTTCTTGCCCCACGAAACAGTCACGGTCCCGGCCGGGGAATCCAGGCCAGGCGCGCGAACCCTGACGCGTACGACTGCACCTTCTCCCTTGGTGGGCTTGGCCACTGAGGTGGTGACCGTTGTCGCTGCCTTGACGAAGACGCCAGGCGAAGCTCCAAACAGAACGCCCCCAGATGGGCACTGCGCTGGTTGGGTGAAGATGGCGACCTGGGACACTGCTGACCCCATGTCCTGCTTGCGCACTGTGTACGTATCCGCGTGAGACCCGTTCGGTCGGCTGTTGACGAGCCACCAGGTTTGCAGGATGGTATGCCCCTCGAACACGTCCCCGGCCCGAACACCATCAAGGACCGCGCCTGGCGTCACTACCCCATCGGCCGCGACAAGAGGAAGCTCCGCCGGCAGCGATTGGGAGGCCGGACACGGCGCGGGCACCGACCCTTCCTCGGCGTAAACCGGAGATGACCCCAGGCCAGCCATCGTGAATGACCCCGCCAGCACCGCCGCCAGGTACGCCGCCCTTCTCCTCGAGTCGGCACGCGTCAACCCATTTCGACGCGGACTACGCAATACGGACCTCATGACTGCTCCAACCCTTCCTGTAGACAGGTACGTACACAGGAGCGAACCTGCCAAAGCTCTTGCCAACGTTACGCAACTGCCAACACACACTAACCGATCCAGCTATCCTGTGGCGAGCCCTTGCCGCTCACCACAGGGTAGCCGACACCCCTAAAACCCAATACCGTTCAGTTAAGGTTACATGGGTGTAGTTTGGTTGTATGCCGCGTTCAGGGTGGAGGAAGCCGGTCTCGGACCGGCGGTTGTCGGAATTGGCGTCGGTCGGGGTGCTGGCCAGGGTGTTCCCGCCGGACGCCGTGGACCGGGCGGTCGCCTCGGTGGGCCGCAAGGAGGCGCGCCACAGGGAGCTGCCAGCCAGGGTGATGGCGTACTTCGCGGTGGCGATGGCACTTTACTCGGAGGGATCCTATGAGGTGCCTCAAGCTGTCCCTGCGGACGGCCACCAGCCAATGCCCATCCCTCGAGAAAATGACACCTCACCCAACCGAAGCGTTCCACACCGAACTCCACCGGCTAGAAACAACGCCGCCAACCCTCACCCAGGAATGTTGCGCTAGACGCGATGGCGATGGACGCCCAGGGTCCGTCTCGGTACTTCGCTGTGTCCCGACTCTAAGTCGATCCCCGCGTGTCGCCGTGGCCAGAACAACCCGCAGTCACGCCACCTGCGCCGTCCTCGGCGCGGCGCCGGCGGCACCTATCGCCCGCGGCCCAAAGCCTCCTCGACCGCGGCGAACGTCTCCGCGTCCAGCGGGCCCAGCTCCGCCGTGGCCAGATTGTCTGCCA
>JAIRXV010000285.1 GCA_031268115.1 Bifidobacteriaceae bacterium | reverse complement strand
CCCGCCGGGGCGCCCCCCCGGCGCCGTCCCAGGGGCCGCCCGGCCGGCCGTCCCCCGCGTCCCTTCCCCGCGCGTGCCGCGCGATCCGGCCCCGTGCGCGCCGCAGCGGCCCGCGGCCGGGGCGTATAGCGAGGAGAAGTCAGAACCATGCAGGCCAGTGCGGGAACAAACATCACAAACACGAAGTAGTCGTACAGTGCCAGGCCGGCCAACAGGCCAGAAACGAGCAACCGCGCGCCGCCTCGTCCGCCAGGCTTCTCACAAACATAGACTGAGGCGAGAATCATGGCGGCGCCCGGCAGCATAATATACAATTGCGTGCGAGTGCTCATAACAACGCCAATGGAGAAGACAAACGCCAGACCCACAAGAACAGCGGTGCTCCTGGACAGTGCTAACGATTCCCGAGCGCGGCCACTCAACCGTATGAGCTTGTATATGAACACCAGACACACAGCCAAGTAGCACCAGTTGAGGAGGCGTACGGTCACAACAGATCCCCCGAGTACAGCGTAAAAGGGGATTTGGAACAGGGTAGTTATCGCGCCGTGGTGCATTTGTATGAGCAGTGGGGGGCCGATGCTGGTTAAATACCAGGCCGGATAATCGTTGTGGACAAACACTCTTGCTACGAGGTAGTCCGGGTTCACGGCGTCCATGTAGAGACCGGGCAGGTCGATGTTCAACGCACAAGTGAAAGCGAGGGCGGCAAGCAGCCCCAGCAGCAGCGCCCGGTCGATTCGCGCCTCGCGAAGCATCAGGCGCTTGTCCCGGCGCCGTGGGCCGTGCCCTGAGGCCACGGGCATCCCGCCGATTTCGGTGGGGTTCTGGGCCGACGTCACGGTGCGCGAGCCTATCAGGTGTAGCGTTCTACCCGGATGTGCTCGGACCGGGACGCCGAGCATCGCGTGGAGAGGAATAACGCATGGCAGAAGTCGGTGGGCCCGTGCAGAACGGCTCGGTCCGTACCAGGAGAACCGTTTTAGTTGAAACCGCGCGCGTTGCACTCCCGATCCTGGGATTTGCTGCCATGACTTGGTTCTTGTTCCACGGCAATAGTGGGTTCGGGCTATCCTACGACGAAGTCCAGCGCACGAATAACGTGATACCACTCTTGCGGCCTGAAATTGAAAGCCTGGGGCAGGAGAATTCGTCCGTCTCGGTGTTCGGGTTCACGATCCCGCTAACTTACAAGACGTATATATCCACCGCCATGATTCCGCTGTATCTCCCGCTTGGACTCTTCCAGGACTGGGTTGTTGGGCTAAGGGCGTTGTATGCGATCTACACGTTCCTAGGTGCCGCAACGGGGTTCCTCCTGTTTCGGCGGCTATGGTACTGGCCGGCCGTGGTGGTGCCGCTTCTTGCGTTGACTTCTCCTTTGATCTACCCGGAAATCGCGTACGGGTTCGTGACTGTGTTGCACTTTGTACCATTGCTTTGCGCGGGGCGCCTCTTCGCGGCCTACCTGCGCAAGAACTCGCTCAAGCTGCTCTTCGGCGCGGCCTTCTTGACGGGCCTGGCGATGAACTTCACTCTCTATATAGCGTGGTCGGTATTCGGGTTAGGAGTGGCGTTCATAATTGTAGCGCCAAAACGGGCGGGAACCACTCTTTTCCGCGGCTGGAACCCACTTGTCATCCTGAGCGGCGCAGCAATTGGCATGTTCAACTACGTGTACTATAACGTGACTGAGGGCTTCCCGTCAGTGCGCCACCTTCTGGTGCATCTGATTCCGGGAAAGGGCGATGAGATAGGAGTCGTCGACGGATTGCCTGTTACCAGGGACGCATTCGGCGAACTGGGGAGGAAGCTGGCGAGGCTGTACGAGATACTAAACGCTGCAGCGCCAGCGGTCGTAGGGTTGTGCATTGTGGTAGGCGCCGTTCACGCTGCGGTCTTGGTTGTTGTACTGCGCGACAAGAGTTGGTCGAAATATCGTTGGCTATTTCTTCCCGGCCTAGCTACCGTGATCGGTTGCGCTGCGGTCCTGTTGAGCCCGGACACGACCAGGGCAGGCCACTACGGCATGCTGACGGGATTAGGCGAAGCGGCAGTGGTGTGCACGTTTGTCATGGCGCTCAGGGCCTTTGGTGGGAGGGTTCCGGTGTTGCGACGAAAGCTGACCGCCGGGTTGTTGGCTGGAGTCTTGGTGACCGGCGGAGCGCTCTACTCCCGGGCGAGCGTTGACGCGATACTGCGGGAGGGGGGCTTCAGTCAGTTCAGCAGTGCCGTCTTTGGGTTCCTGGACTACGTGGTGAGCAATGGGGTTAGTCCGGATGAGCTTCTCGAAGTGCAGTGGGGTACTTCGACCCAGCTATTCTTTGTAACTAAAGGCAATTTCCGCGCGAACGATGAGACCATGGTGCGGCTGATGGAAGTGAGCGCCGAGGAGAGGCCCGCGCTTATCGCGGAGGCGGTCCAGGCGAGGGGAGGCGAGATGCTAGTTCCGTTGTATCTGAACGGACCGTTTCCTGAGATGAAGGACGCGGTACTGGGTGCGGCGAGGCTTCTAGAGAATAGGATCTGCCTGGAGGCCGAGTTCGCCCGGGCGGACGGGCAAGTGGACATGGTCCTCTATCGGCTAGGTGGGCGCGATAGCGCCCTCGGAGCCGAAGGGGAAATTGGGGCCTGTACCTCGTCAAGGTAGTAGGCGTGAAGGGAAGCGGGAACTCAGCGAGCGGAGAGGACGCTTACGGCTGCGGAGACGAGCCAGGAGAGGGTTAGCAGCTGGAATAGCCGATCATGTAGAAGGACGGACTCGGGTTCGCCTGCGAGGCCCTGGTCGATGAGCTGAGAGTAGCGCAGCAGTGCTAGCGTGAGCGGTGCAACCGAAATCACATCCCAGTCTATGTACGAGACTTGGGGTTGCCCCTCGCGGAACGCCCAGAGACCGTAGCAGACGATCACGATTGCCATGGACATTGTGGACACGCTGTGCAGGAACGAGGGGGTGTATCCTCGCAATGAGATGCGAGTGGCGCCATCGGTTCCGACTTGTTTGAGTTCAGAATACCGCTTACCCGCGACCACGAACAGCGACCCAAAAGAGGTAACAAGGAGAAACCATTGACTCAACGCGATATCGCAGGCCACTCCCCCTGCCACGGCTCTAAGTAGAAACCCAGATGCCACCAACGCGATGTCGAGTATCGGTATCTTCTTGAGGTACAGGCTGTACGATAACTGCAAGACCAGGTATAGTGCGATAAGACAGAGCAAACGCAGAGATGCGATTCCCGCGATGAAGAGGGAAGCCATGGCAAACGCGACCGCCATGGTCCAGGCCGCCCCGAGAGGCAGCTGTCGGGCAGCAATAGGGCGAAATCGCTTTGTGGGGTGGAGGCGATCCGACTCGACATCGACGATGTCATTCAAGAGGTATATCGAGAAACTTACGAAAAGAAATGAGAATAGAGCGCAGGCCAAGGGCCCCCAAGTCTCGGCGTGGAAGATCTGGAGAGACGTGATGGGCGCTGCGGCCACGAGTATGTTCTTTGTCCACTGGGTCGGGCGAATAGCGCGGAGCCACGGGGGCAGGCGAGAGATCCGCGAAGACGGCTCGGGATTGGTCACCGATTGAGTCTAGCGTCGATTGTGGAGGATGGGTTGCGGAGGCGGTTGTCACCGATGGTGACGATGGGCCGTCAGGTGATGGTTCGCGAGGACCGCGCCGGGCCCGTGCCTGGGACGGCTGGGGGTGGGATCGCTGGGTTTGACTTGACTGGCCGGGCATTGGGAGCGGTTTGAGACGTTGCGCTGCGGTACAGTACTGAGGAGCGGTATACGCGCGACGCGGTCAGTCAACGAGTTCCGCGCGAGCCGCCGATGGGGAATCTAGGACGAGTCTGGGGGGGCGTTGTGTCCTCCCGGAGAAGGGAGGCCGAAGTGGATCTAGGGGCCGTGGGTTACGTGAGAAGTGGTCTGGCGGCTAATCTCTGGACGGCATCTAATGGGGGCGTTGGGAGTTTTGACTATAATGACGGCGATGAGGTCGAAGTCCGGATAGGCCGAGCGGTTGCCGAGGCCACCGATCGGTCAGCTCATTCCAGGGAACTGGCTGAGGCGATCACGGACTGGCCGTCTCTTTATCACCTGAGCGGCAAGCGAGGAAACCTGCTCGCGCCCCTGTTGTCTGGTGTTACGGGCACAGTTCTAGAAGTGGGTTCTGGCATGGGGGCGTTATCCCGGGTGCTTGGGGAGGCCGGCGTCGAAGTGGTGTCGCTTGAGGGCTCGCCCCGGCGGGCTCGGATTGGCGCTGAGCGGTGCGTAGACTTGCCGAACGTGCAAGTGGTGAACGACGTCGCACATAACTTCACTGGAGCTGCATTCGACACGGTATTAGTGGTTGGGGTTCTAGAGTATTCGCGCCTCTACGTATCTTCTAAGGAAGAAGATCCGGTCCTAGCGATGCTTCGCCACTTATGTGCCTTGCTCGCACCCGGGGGCCAGCTCGTTGTTGCAATTGAGAATCAGCTCGGCCTGAAGTACTTTGCCGGTTCCCGGGAGGATCACCTTGGGCGCCGCATGCTGGGGATCGAAGATCTGTATTCCGCCGATGGTGTTGTCACGTTCGGCCGTGAAGAGCTCTCGGGCTATTTTGAACGGGTCGGGTTGTCACACCAAGACTGGTATTATCCGTTCCCAGATTACAAGCTCCCCGCCTGTGTTGTCGCCGACGCGGCTTGGAGTCCTGACAACCATTTCAACCCGGTGCCTTTGATCGCGCCCACGGCCTACCTGGATCCCAACGGCCCCAGCGCCCCTCTGTTTGACACCGAACGCGCTTGGAACGTGATCTACCGCAATCGGCTGGGAAGAGACGTCGCCAACTCGTTCCTTGTCAGAGCCAGCGCTGAGCCACTTTCTAACTCCAATGTTCTTGCATGGCATTTTGGCCTAGGCGACCGGCGGGCGGACTTACGCAAACGTACTACATTCGTTCCGACAGGGGACGGAATCGAAGTGAGGCGGGATCTGGAAGGACAGCGTGGAGCTTCGCGGCGGGCGGCCTGGGCCGAGTTGGCGCCGGAGCCGGAATCCTATGTGCCAGGATCACCTTGGACGGATGCCTTGGCGGCGATTGTCGGGCGCGGTGGCTGGACGGTCGAGCAGGTTGACCAGTGGATGACAAGATGGTTCTCGGCCGTATGCGCCGAAGTCGGGATTGAGGTATCCGCTGCGAGACGTGACACGGTGATCAGCGGGAGACTGTTGGATGCACTGCCGCGGAATTTGATTGTAACTGAAGGTGGGTCTCAGTTTGTCGACCTGGAGTGGCGTTCGGTCGAGCCGCTGACAGTAGGACACCTCGTGGTTCGGGCTTTGATACACGATCTGGTCTCCTCGCCGCCGGTTGCCCGCCCCGCGGAAGAGTCAGCGTTGAAGCTGACCAACCTCATCCCGAGGCTCGCGGTATGGCGAATGATGGAGCTTGACGGTTCGGCCGTCGAGGATGCGTGGGTTCGAGAGCTTGAATTCCAGCGCGCGGTGACCGGTTCTGTCGGCGAACTGAGCGATGGGTTGGACGTTGTGAACGGGAGTCTGCGGCTTCGCTTGGATTGCGACGAACTCGTCGCGCGGGCGGAGGCGTTTCCAGATCTTCAGGAGACCATCGGTTCGCTCCGGCACGCGTTGTGGGACCAGGAGGGCGAGGCCGCGGATTCGGCCACACGCTTTGAAGCGGCTCTCGCCCAAAGGGATGGCCTAGTCGATGATCTGAACAGGAAGATCACTGGCTTGCGACATGAGCGCGATGTCCTTGGCTCGGCGCTGGCAGAGGCGGGACGGGAGCATGGGATTCGCGTGGGGATTCTGGAACAGCAGGAATTGGCCCTGCGGTCAAGGGCCGAGCGTGTCAAGGGCCGCATGCTTCGCCTGGATTCCAAGGTCAACGACCTGAAGGCCGAGCTTCGTGCGGCCCGCCGTTCCCTTGCGATGGAGCGGCGGGCGAACCAAGAGATGGAGAGTTCACGGTCATGGCGTTTGGCGAGGACCATTCACCGATTAGCTCACCCCTTCCGGCGGTAAGAGGTGCATGTCAACGGCGCCGGTGGGCCCGGGGTAACCGCAGCGACAGTCTTACGGGCCTTGGAGGCACAAACGCCGCCGCTCGTCAGCGGAAGGCAGGCGCGTGATCCGCGGCGGGACGATTGACGAGGGGGAGCGGCCTGGCGGTAGAGTTGCGCCACCTTGTGCCGGTACCAATCTCCGCGCGTCGCCCTGCTGGCACGGGAGCGTCGCCACCAGCCCTGTTGAATCGAGGCGTCTGCGAAATCTCGAGTTCGCGAATTGAGAGTGCGGCGCAATGGCCACGGACGGCGAGAGATTCGGGACGAATGATGGTTTCAGACGGACGGACGCTGGGACGGCACCTGAAGGCAGGACACCGCGAGCCGCTTCTATGGGGCCGCAGCGTTGGGGCCGGACTCGCGATGGCAGCGGCCGTGATGCTGGCCCGGTCGTGGCTCGATCTGCGTGGAGCGGCCGCGTTGGGATTGGCGGCCCTGCTCATCATGGCGGTGCCCACCGCGAGGGGATTCTCCACTCGCTTCACCCTCAACGCATCGGTGGCTCTTGGCGCCACGCCACTGCTCTGGTGGATTCCGTGGCCGTTCGCATTCGCCAACCGGACAACTCTTCTCCTTGCGGCG
>JAIRXV010000281.1 GCA_031268115.1 Bifidobacteriaceae bacterium | reverse complement strand
ATCCTCGAGTGCTTGGTCGCGGGCAAGCAGAGTTTCCAGTCCCTCTTGGACGACTGCGCTCTCGGATGCGTACTGCCCCGAGCGGACCCGCTCGCCCACCGCCTCGGCAACTAGATCGGGCAAAGTGATGGTGAGCCGGCGTGTCACACCCATCTGGCATATCCAATCCGTCGGCGCCAACGATCCTAACCGCGACCCACTTGGCGCGGCCGTTCCCAGGAGGGGCAGACGCTTCGACCCTCGCGGCGTTGACGCGGGCCAGCGGGACGGACGGGGCAACCGCCATCGGACACCCCCCGCTCCACGACGCCGCGGGCTATGAACTTGGGTCCTGCCGGCCGCGACTTGGTGCCCACTTGGTGTCCATTTTCAGCCGAAACCACCGGTATCCGATGACATTCTATGCAACGTGACCGACGCCATCGTCCCATTTCAACAACATATTCGGGGACGTCACAGAACCAGGTGGCAACCCTCGGCCCACTGGACGAGATCTTTCGTTCCCCTGGGCTCCTTCGTGCACCGTCTGGTTTAGCGTCCAAAAGCGAGACCTTCGATGGCGGTCAGGCGTGGGTGCATTGGGCGGGAGATCTCGTAATGTTTCGGACGGACGCAGATAACGCCGGGACCGAGACGCCCAATGAGGCCTCCCAACAATACGCTGCACTACTAGCTGCCTTTGTTGCTGAAACGTGTGCAGATGAGCCGAGTTTTCGGATCCCGTGGGGTGCCACTAGGACGCCGGTGAACAACCGGCCGACGACCGCGTCAACTGGGGAGGGAGAAGCCCGGACCAGCTGAAACGCGGCAGCCAGCATTTAGGGCGGTGGTATTTTCACCACCGCCCTAAATGCGGAGAATGGTGAACTCAACAAGGAAGCCGCGGGTGCGGCCTTCCCCATCGGACAGCGATGCCCTGGACGATGGCGGCCCTTGTGATCGTAGTCTCCCTCCTTGCGTTGGGGCCCGGCCCTGTTTGCGGCCGATGGCGATTTCGCCCGGACCGTGGTGGTGGAGTGGCGCCTTCCCATGATCAGTGCCGCAGTCGGATTCGGGGCGGCGTTGGCCGCGTCCGGCGCCCTCTTCCAATCCCTCACGCGCAACCCTCTCGGCTCGCCTGACGTCATCGGGTTCGCCACTGGCTCATACACGGGCGCGTTGATCGCCGCCGCCTGGGTCGGATCGGGGTACTTGGCAACGAGCGCCGGGGCCGTGATGGGCGGACTGGGTACGACGGTCGTCGTGTACGGGTTGGCCCGCAGGGATGGAGTTCAGGCATTCCGGCTGATCATCGTGGGCATCGGTGTCACCGCGATGCTCCACGCCTTCAACATCTTCCTGCTCATGCGTCTGCGTCAGGAGGTGGCGATGACGGCCGCCATCTCGGGTGCAGGGTCTATCGGGTTGATCGGTTGGGACCGGGCGATCCCCGCTCTAGCGGCCCTGGCCGTGGCCACGCCTCTGGCCGTCTTGTGCGCGCCGGGGTTGCGTCAGCTTGAGTTAGGGGACGATGCCGCCGGTGCCCATGGGCTGCACGTCGAACCCACGCGCGTTGCTGTCTTGGGCATCGGTGTGGCGTTGGCCGCCATCGTCACTGCGGCCGCGGGACCGATCGCGTTCATCTCGCTGGCCGATTCAGATCGGTTCAGGGGCCGTGGGCTGTGCGTTCGCGTTCACGTCTGCGGTCGGCGTGAACTGCGGTACTGCGGCCATGATGCGCGCCATCTCCGCGTCATCGGAGATCCCCTGGACGTCTAGCCGGGGTGTGTAGGGGGCCTCCAAGGCGGCCACCTCGTCAGCGGTCAGTTCAAGGTCGAGGGAGGCGACGGCATCGTCCACATGGCGCGTGTTGTTGGCGCCCACCAAGGCTGCGGCAACCACGGGCTTGGACCGCAGCCACGCGAGGGCCACCTGGGCGCGGGTGACGCCCCGGGCCTCAGCCACGGCTCCCACCTGGCCAATCACGGCGCGGTCTGCGGCCTCGCACGCGCTTTGGTACAGGATGTCCGCGTAGGGGTCGCGGGCGGAACGGGCGGTGGCCCGGCCCCACGGACGGGCCAGCCGGCCTCGCGCCAGCGGGCTCCAGATTACGGTCCCGACGCCTTGGTCCAGGCAGAGCGGGATCATTTCGTGTTCTTCCTCCCGCGCCAGCAAGGAGTAGTGGTCTTGCATCGAGCAGAACCTTGCCCAACCGTGCTGGGCCTGGAGGCGCAGCGCTGTGGCGAACTCCCACGCGTGCATCGAGGAAGCGCCCAGGTAGCGCACCTTCCCGATTCTCACCAGATCGTTCAGGACGTCCAGGGTTTCCTCAAGCGGTGTGTTCTGGTCCAGCCGGTGGATCTGGTAGAGGTCCACGTAGTCGGTCCCGAGGCGGCGCAGGGAGTGATCGATCTCCGTCATGACAGCTTTGCGGGACAGGCCCCCACCGTTCGGCCCCGGCCGCATCGGGTGGCGGACCTTGGTGGCTATGACAACATCGTCGCGGTTGGCGAAGTCACCCAACGCCCGTCCGAGGATCTCTTCGCTGGACCCATGGGAGTAGATGTTGGCGGTGTCGAAGAAGTTGATCCCGACTTCGAGGGCGTGCTCGATGATCTGGCGGCTGTCGGGTTCGTCCAGCGACCAGACCGGGTGGCCGCGCCCCGGCTCGCCGAACGTCATCGCCCCGATGGCGATCGCCGAGACCTCCAACCCCGTGTTGCCCAACCTCATATAACGCCTCGGCGCGCTCCTGACTGTATCCTTGACCCCAAACGGAGATCCCTCCGTCTAGAGTCTCACCGTAGCGGAGATATCTCCGCTTAGCAATGCAAGGGGTGTGTCCGATGGCGTTCCCTCCCGACCGGGCCGCCCCACCCGGCCCGGCTGGGGGCACTCCCCCGAACCCCGCCGGCGTCACGCCGGCCGCCGCTGCAGGGCCTCGCGCCCGCAGGTCGGACGCGCTCAGGAACCGGGAACGTCTCCTTAAGGCCGCAGGCAAGGCCTTCGCGCGCGACGGCGCGGCGTCTTTGAACGAGATCGCCAAACTTGCCGGGGTCGGTCCCGGAACCCTGTACCGCCACTTCCCTTCGCGCCAAGACCTCATCTTGGCGGTCTACCAGGACGGGATTGACCAACTGGTCGGCTCTGTGCCCGCGCTGTTGGCGGCGCATCCGCCGCTCGCCGCCCTGCGCGTCTGGTTCCGGCGCCTGGCCGGGTATGTCCGCATCAAGCATGGCCTGGGCGAGGCACTGAGCACGGCCGTGGTGCAAGCCGCAGTGGATGAGGCCTACGCGCCGGTGACCGCGGCCGTCGCCCTTCTCCTCAAGGCGGCCGAGGGCGAGGGGGCCATCCGCCCAGGGGTGGACCCCGCCGACCTCCTTCTCCTGATGGGCGCGCTGTGGCGGGTTCCGGCCGGTGCGGCTGGTGAAGCGCAGGCTGAGCGCATTCTGGATCTGGCCGTCAACAGTCTCACCAAGGACAGCGAGTCCGCCGCCCAAGG
>JAIRXV010000231.1 GCA_031268115.1 Bifidobacteriaceae bacterium | reverse complement strand
GGGGCGGAGCAGATCACGTCGCAAGAGAAGTCGTGGTGATCCATGACGATCCCCGAATTGTCCCGCGTATCGAAGACAAGAATACGACCGTAACCGCGACGCGACGCCTGGCGACCGGGACGGAACCCGCGAAGCCCCAGCGGATGGTCCGCATCCAGGGCCGGGCAACTCGCCTTAGGCGTGACCGGGGCGGCGGGCAAGGAGCCGGGCTTGATGAAGCGCACCAGCCCGACGACGTAATCGACAATGAAGTCCACCCCCTCGACCAGGCCGGGGAAGGTCAAGGCCGTCAGCTGACGCACCTGCAAGCCCCCGCTCAGGAGCGGATACCAGGTGTTGAGCGTGGCCGCCCCCCCGGCGAAGGCCAGCGGGTCAATGGGCATGTCGGCCCGTGCAGGCTGGACGAACGGATCGGCGTCCTCGCCGAAGAACGCATACTTCAATTTGCGAGCGTCGGCGACCTCCGTGGTCTTCAGCTCATAGTTCATTTTCATCAGGCCGGGCAATTCGCCCGCGACCCAGACGGCATTGTAGCGGGCCTTGATGATCTCGGTGGTGGCGACCTCGTTCTTGGGTGCCCCCTCGACGAAGGTGCCCAGGTCGAGATAACCTTGGGCATTGGCCTGGGCGCGGGTGGCCGCGCCCTCGGCGAACAGGAAATGGACGTTGCCCTTGAAGTCGGCGCGGTCGTGGACAAGCGTTTCAGTGATAATCGGCATGGTGGTGTGGTGGTTTGGCGTTTGGTGGTGGTTGACGTGAGGGCTTCGCTTGCGAAGCCCGTCAGAGAGAGAGGGTGGTGTGTGCGGTGACGTGATAGGTGACGGTGGCAGGGTCGGGGATGAGCTGGAACGGACGCTCCCTGGGCAGGGTGAATTCGTTGACGCCCCGGCGATGGGGAACGTCGGGGACATCGAGACCATTGGGCTGGCAGTTGACGGCTTTCATGATGCGCACCACGGCGGCGAGCGCGGGCCGGTAGGAGATTTTGGCGGTCTCGCAGGCGGACTGGTTGCCGGGGACGTTTTCGCACACCTGGGCGACGAGGCGCACGCGCAGGGCAAGGGTGGCCCCGGTGGTGACGACATCCTCGGCATCGGGCATGACGACGGCCACGGCCAGGCCGAGGTTGTTGAGCGACTGCTCGATGTCGGTGGCGAAGTCGCCCTTGCGTTCGGTGAGCACGGGGACGGGCAGGGCCGGGTTGGCCAGCCAGGGATCGGCCGCGATCAGCGCGGCGAAGGCATCGGCTACGGCCGCGAGTTTTTCTTCGGGTGCCATTTTGAAATTCGGGATTTTCAGGCGGAGCCGGGCTAGGCTCCGTCCTCGTGCCGGGAGGTGTATTTTTTGCGGCGGGCGAACCAGAGCGGGGAGACGGTGGCTTGTTTTTCGGGCGAGGGGGTGTCGGGTGGTTCGAGGGAGAAGCGGCATGCGGCGGTGTCGCGGAGCAAGGTGTTGGCCTGGTCGTTGGCGGCGATGCGGGGATCGGTGAGGAGGGAGGCGACGGGCAGGCGGGTGGCCAGTTCGTAGCGCACGCGGTTGACGGCCGCGCCGAGGAGTTCGTCGGGGATCGTCCCGGCGGGGCCGAGGCGGTTGGCCTTGCAGGCCGCGACGTGCCCGCGCACTTCGCGCACGACCTGCGCGATGACCTCGGCCAGCGGGTCCCCCTGCCCCGGAGCCGTGGCCGCGGTGCGCAGCGCGGCCAGCTCCGGGGAGGAGAGTTTTGACAGGATCGATTGCTCCGTGACGGGAACCCACATGGCGCGGCGGCGTTCAGCTGAGGGCGAGCAGGCGGGCGGCCTCCGTGTAGATGACCTGCATCTGCTCGGACCACTTGACTTGCACGATGTCGGAGGAGGCGCGTTCGTGGCGGACGACGTTGACGGCCTCGACGTTGCCGCGGCGGGTGGTGAAGGTCTTGCCGAAGCTCGGATCGTAGATCGTGGGCGTCTCGCTGCCAATGAAGACCAGGACTTTCGCGCCGGTGATTTGCTGGGCATTCTTCGCGTTGCCCCACTTGGCGGTGTCTCGCGACAGGGTGCCGATCCGGATCTGGAGCGGGATGGCAAGCATCGCGCTGAGCTGGGCGGTGGTGAGGCCGATGTTGGCGGCGCCGGGCTGGCGGGCGATGACCTTGGGGTGGTGGCGGAGCTTGAGCCAGGCGGGGAAGCCCATCGCGAGGCGGTTGGGCATCATGCCGGTCTGGGTGACGATGGCCTCGATCTGCTCATCGAGTTCGATGATCGGGTCTTTGCCGGCGTCGCTCCACACGCCCTTGCCATCGACGGGAGCGAGGCCGTCGATGAGCGCCTGGGCGCGGATTTCGCGGGCGAGCTGGGCGGTCGTGATGAGCGTGGAGACTTTGCCTTCCTCCAGGGCGTGCCCGGCGTTGGGTTCGTCACCGGCGGCGTCGCGCTCGGCGTCATCGATGGGGATTTCGAGGCCGTGGGGGCGGCAGTTGATGACGCCGTCGTCGGCCTCGAACTTGATGGCATTGGGCGCTTCGCCGAGGGCACGGAAGGTGTCCACGACCTGGAAGGCGTTTTTGCCGGAGTATTTTTTGAACTGCCCTTGCGAGGTGCCGGTGGGCACGTTGGGGAACACGAAATCGGCGATGCCGTTTTCACGCGGTTTTTGGGAGAAACCGGTGGCGTAGGACGTTAGGCGTCCGTTGTAGTTGGCGTTGTTGATGCGGGACATTTGGAAATCAGGAATTAAGAATTAAGAATCAAGAGTTGGATGGATGCGTGATCAGTCTCCGGAGGGAGGGGGGACCGGGTGGAGGAGGACGGCTTCGATGAGTTCGCCGGCGAGGCCGGGTTCGAGGGCGCGGGCGACCGGGGTGCCGGTGCCGTCGCCGAGCTTGACGGTGCCGCCGGCCTCCAGCTCCAGGATGGAGCCGGTGTCGATGGAGCCGGGGGCGGCGCCGAGTTTGACCAGGTAGGTGCCGGAGGCGGCTCCGGCAATGGCCACGTCGGCGGATTCGTCATCCCAGACTTCGGAGATCACGCCCAGGGGGGTGTCGGTCGCCGCGGCGGACAGGTGCCAGTCTGCGTTGACGAAATAGCCCTCTTTTCCGGTGTAATCGGCGGCGGAGAGCGGGCCGGTGTGGATGATGGCGTTGGTTTTTTTTCTCATGCTGTGTGTATTTGTTTTGTGGATGCGGTTGGTGTGGCGGGCCTGATTTCAGCGGTTGGCGTGGTCAGGCGAAGAGGGCGGGTTTGGCGGCGCGGACGGCGTCCCAGGCGGCCTCGAAGGTGGCGTCCGGGTGGGTGGTCTGGTATTCGGCCAGCGCAGCCTCGCGTTGTGCGTCCACGTTGCCGCCGCCGTTGAGGGCGTCGGGAACGGGGGGAGGCTCGGTCGTCGGGTTGTGGGTGCGCTGGTAGTCCGGATCGGGCGGAGGAGCGGGAGGTGCGGGAGGTGCGGCGGGCGCGGGGGCGGGAGGCGCTGTCTTGAGCGCGGCGACGGCCTCGGCGACCTTGGCCACGACGGCGGTGAGTTCGACCGCCCAGGCAGGCGCGGCTTCGGGTTTCGGCTCCGGAGCGGGAGCAGGAGCGGGGGCAGGCGCGGGAGCGGGAGGCGGCGCCACGGTTTTTTTTGGCTCCGCGGCGGGGGCCGGGGGCGGCGTTTCGGGTTTTTTGTCAGGTTCGTCAGCCATGTCGGGTGCGGGTTGTCATGATGCGGTTGTCAGTTGCGCCACCCAGGCGTTGACACGGGTGGCGAGAGAGTGGCGGAGCGGGGTAAACGAGGGCAGGGCGTGCGGATCGGGCCGGTGGGTTACAGAGGTGACGAGCCGATACCAGGGAGAGAGGGCGGCCTTGAGGGGGCCTTTGGTTGCGCCTTTCTTCATGAGGTATTGGCGTCCGCTCCGGGTGCGGATGAAGAAGAGGCCGGCGACTTGTCCGCCGCCGGGGTTCTTGCCGTAGGCGTCGGCGCGCAGGGGGATCGCC
>JAIRXV010000214.1 GCA_031268115.1 Bifidobacteriaceae bacterium | reverse complement strand
GGCTGGTGTTGGAGGTGGACGACGATCTGGTGTCCTCCGAGACCCGCGAACGCCTATTCGATCACTATCCGGCTCAGCGGCTGGACGCGGTGGCCGCAATAGCGCGGGAGGCGGATCTGATTGTCGCCTCGACCGAGCACCTTGCCGGCGTGATGCGGGGCTTCAGCCCGGACGCGAACGTGACCGTGGTGGAGAACCGGCTGGATCCGAGGCTATGGTTCACGCGGGTGGATTCCGGTAAGCAGCACCGCTCGCGAAGGGCGGTCTACGTTGGGACCTCGACTCATGGCGCGGACTTGGCGTTGATCGAATCTCTCCCGGCTGTCTTGTCCGACGCGCTGGATAGGCACGTCGAAATCGACGTGGTTGGTGTGACATCGGGTGCCCTCCCCGAGGGGTTCCACCGAGTGGGCAACCCGCGCACGGTGTACGCCGATTTCGTGCCCTGGCTGCGAGGCCAGGCCGGGCGCTGGAGTGTTGGGCTGGCCCCTTTGGCGGCCGATCCTTTCAACGATTCCAAGTCGGACCTCAAACTCTTGGAGTATGCCGCCTTGGGAATAGCCGCAGTGGCGTCTCAGCGTGGTCCCTACGCGCGGGAAGCTGGCCTTGCACTACTCGCTGACGATGACGTGGCCGCCTGGGCCAGCTCGGTCGCTTGGCTGATGCGCGCTGGACGATGGCGGGAGCAGGCCTCCCGGAACTTGGCGACGGTTTGGGCCGAGCGGACAATCGACCGGCCTTGGGTGGACCATTGGGTGGCGACCATTTGCGGCTCATCGGACGGGCGAACCGTGTAGACGAACGGTGCTCCCGGGGGTTAGTGCGTGGGCTCGTCAAAGTCCGCGGCCCTGTCCGAATCGGTAAGACCGCAGGTGGATTGGATTTATGGTCGGGATTCTTGACCAGTGCCGGGACTTCTCCCGTGGCCGAACTGTTCGGCTAGCGGCGTAATCGGGTGCCCAAACGTCCTTCTCAGCGTTGCAACCGGTGTGGAAAATTGATGGCGGTGCGCTTTTCCCTTGTGTTCGATTAGCTGCCGCCGATTGACTCTGATCCGAAGGAACCCGACAATGCGCTCATTCCCCGACACTGCCCGAGACAATGCCTCGATCGAGGACCTACCGGATCCTGGACCGTGGCGGCACAGGCGCCATTCGTTGCGGGAGCGGATGCGATGGGGAGTCGCGGCGGGACTGGTCGCTGGGTTGGCGTTCTCTTACGCTGGCCTCAATTCGCTGGCGGTGCCCGAAGCGGACGCCCGCTACGCCAACCAAGGTTCCGGCAGGTTCCCTCAGTTGATCGACTGGTTCGAGTGGGGCAACCACGGGCAGGTGCTGGCCCGTAATCTGACGAAGACCAACACACGCGAAGTCGCAGGTAGGAACCTGGTTACAAAGTGTACGGTCGCCAACGCTACGGGCGACATGATTGCCTACCGGCCGGGCGCGTGGGGCGGTGATGGTCTAGACAATCTGTACGCATCGAGCGGGACGGACGGGCCGCTTGTCAGCGGACTGGCGAACTCCACAGAGGGCGCGAAGGTCTCGTTCACGTTCTCGTGCTCGGCGGAATACGGAGGCAGCCCAGCCGCCATCGGCGGGCTTGTCGTGGCCGATGCGGAGGCCTCCAACCTGAACCCTCCCCCCAGCAGGTACAACAGCGAATACATCGAGGCCAAACCCGACGGAGCCGACGTCACTTGGCGGATTCTCGACACTTTGACCACGTGCGATACCCACACGCTGGCCACCCGGAGCAAGGACAACACCCTGCGTCTTAGCCCCAATGGTCAGGAATGCTATCCAAGTGGCACTTCCCCCGCGGGACCGACAGCTGTGGCGTTCATGGAGGGTGCGACCAAAGCGGATATCACCGTCCAAGGCGCCGGCAGATCGGCCATCGCGTTGGGTGTGGTGACGGCGATGGATATGGGGGATGCTCCGGCGGTCTACGGCCAGGCAGGCGCCTTGTTCCAGCCCCGCTGGACGGATGGGGAGGTGCTGGAGGGCACCACGGACATCATGGACAACTTCACCAAGGCCTCCCCGGGCTCACCGAACACCCGCCTCGGGGAGTCCGCTGACGGGGACGCGGATTACGTCTACTCTTCTAAGGCCGACGCGGACGACTCGACTGGCGAAGACGACGAAGACGTGCGGTTCCCCCCGTTGGTGGGTGGGTTCGTGGGCGATCAGATCGTCATCGACGGCATTAGCTGCACCGCGCCCGGTTTTGTCTCCGGCTGGATAGATTGGAACGGCACCGGAGGGTTCGAGTCCCAAGAGGCATCCGGCGCGCCGGGTAGGCCATTCGCTTCCGCTCCTGTTCTTTGCGACGCTAAGGCAGGGGATTCCACAACGGTGGCGTTGGCCTGGAATGTGCCGGCCGACGCCGTCGAAGCCCTCGTGCCCGACACCAGATATGTGCGCCTGCGCATCGCGGCCGAACAGGCCGAGGCGGCGCGGGCGACGGGTTTCACGTTCAACGGTGAGGTTGAGGACCACTCCGTCCAGATCGCCCTGCCCGCGCTGCGCCTGGACCACACCACCACCGGCTCTGAGGATTCCCGCCCGGGTGACACGGTGGGCTACCAATTGACCGTGTCCAACTTCGGTCAGGGCGGACCGCCGCCCGGGGGTACCGTCACGGCCATCGCGGATCTGACCGCCGTCCTCGACGATGCCACATACAACGACGACGCTTGCGATGGGTTTACGGGGACCGCTTGTGCGTTCGATCCGACGACTAAGCGGATCGCGTGGACTTTCACTCCGCCCGATGTGGGGCGCGAACTCGCCTTGGAGTATTCGCTCACCGTCAAGCCGGTTGCCCCGGCCCCAGATGGCGACGGTTTCGCCACCTCATTGGCTTGGCTCGAAAAGGCGGCACCCATCAAAGAGCCGACCGCGTGCGAGATCGATGCCAATAAGGTTTGGAACGACGATGGCGTGGCCTGCCGCGCGGTCGAATTCGACTTGCCTCGCTTGAGTCTGGAAAAGACCTCTGATGCTGGGGCGAACCCGCGGGTGGGCCAGAAGGTCGACTATACGATCCGGGCCACGAATACCGGCCCGGGCGATTTCTTGCCCAGTGCCCCGGCCACGGTCAAGGACGTCTTGGACGATGCCGAAGACGATGGCGCGTACGGCGATGACGCGACCATAACCCCACTTGGGCGCGGCGATATCGACTACACGGATTCCACGCTGACGTGGACCGGCCCCCTGGCTTCGGGCGAAACGGTCGAAATCGAATACTCCGCGACCATCGGACCCGACGGCGACGCCGAGATAGCCAACGTCGCGTGGGTTCCGACCGATCCAACCGCACCCACCCATCCGCTTTGCCAGACCACCGTGAGCGGCAAAGATGCGATCACGGGGGAAGTCTGCGCGCGCACCGATGCGGCCCTGGCTAAGGCGACGGTGGCCTCCTCCTTGTCGGGCCCGAGCGATCCCGTTGAGGGCGATGAGTTTACGTACACCCTTACCGTCGCGGGCACGGGCACGACCGGCTTCACCGATGCGGTCCCGGCCGTGGTGCTCGGGGATCTGACGGATCTGCTAGACAACGCGACCGTCATCGGCCCCGTCACCGCGAGTCTGGGCACGGCCACGGTGACTTCGAGTACGGGCCTGCTTTCATGGAGCTACCCGCTGGCCAAAGGCCAATCCGCCACGGTGTCATTCCCCGTGCGGGTCGGCGATTCGGGCGATGCCTCACTCACGGCCTTGGCTTGGATCACCGCCGCCGCGACCGCGACCGCGGCCCCCAACTGCGATACGGCGTGGCAGGCCAGCGGCCAGTGCTCCATCGCGACGGTGGCGCGCGGCGTGGAAACGCCTTCCCTGACGGTTGACACCGCCGTGGACCTGTCCGGTCTGCACAACCCCATCAAGGTGGGGGACATCATCGACTACACCTATACGGTCGCCAACAATGGAAACGTCGCTATCGACGATGTTGAGTTGGTCGATGCGGCGTCGGGTCTGGACGCCATAGCCTTCGACGCCTGGCCCATTCTCACCCGGCCTGGGCACTTGACTCCAGGTTCGAGCGTCACGGCGACCGCTTCGCATAGTGTCACCGCCGCCGATCTCGCCGCCAAAGAGGCCGTCACAGCGGTTCAGGCGGAAGGCCTGGACCCAAAGTCCGCGCCCGTTACCTCAGCCGTGGACCAAACCACCACGCCGCTGGCGGCGTTCGCGGGAATCGGATCGGCCACGTTTGAGGTTCTGACCACATCACCCAAGGTGGCGGACGGGGTAGACGAGCACCAAGTCCAGATCGACCTAGCGGATGCCAATTCCCGACCGGTTACGGGAGTGGCCGGCGAATTGGCGCTGGCGTTTGCGCCATCGTCCACGGATCTCTTGGTTGCGGTTAGCGCCACATCCACGCCGGGGCGTTACACGGCGGGGGTCACATCGACTAAAGCCGGGCTTTTCCAGGTGTCCGGCGCATGGACCGGCCACGGGGACTTGGCGGACGCGGGGACCACCGACGAGATTGAGTTCACGGCTGGCGCCGCCGCCAGCGCAACCCTGACCTCGGACACGTCCGGGCAGGTCAGGGCCCCTGGCGGCGCCGAGTCTCACCGTGCCACGGTGACGGTCCTCGACGCCTACGCCAATCCCGTCCCGGGCGTGGCGGCGACGTTCTCAGTCGAGCCCGGCACCATCGAGGTGGTCGATCCGACCCGCCCCCTAGCGACCCCTGAGGCCGCGCTCACCTCCATCACCGACGATGCCGGTCAGTTCACCGTCGAGTTGACCTCGCCTACCATCGCCACTGCCACCGTTAAAGCCACCAGTGGGGGCGTTGCGGTGCTCACCCCCGATGGCACCGCTGAGGCCAGCTTGTCCCTCGCGTTCGACTACACCGGTGCGCCCTGCTCGGACCCGGCCGCCTCCTACTACACCCTCACGCCCACGGGCACGCAGCCCGTTGCGACTGGGGTGTTCGTGCTGCGCGTCCATTTGAGCACCTGCGATGGGAAGGCGATGGTGGATCAACGCGCCTTCCTGTCCGCTACTGCCACTGGCCGCGACGGGGGCGGGAACGGCGCCGTTGGCGACTTCTCGCCCGATACACCCGGTGACTACGTGGCGTTTGTGACCTCGAACGCTGCTGGAACGAAGGACATCTCGGCGACGTGGACGAGGCCAGCTGGCGCCGCTGGTCAGCCCATCGCCCCGGAGGGTGTGGACTGGGTGGAGTTCACGCCAGGAGATCCGAGTCTCGGCGCCGGGGCCTCCGTGTTCAAGGTCTCCGCGTTCGACGCCCAGCGCGTTCGCACCGGCCGCCAGCAGGTTTACGTCCACTTGGAGGACGATTACGGCAACACCGTGGCTTCCCCCGCCGTGGCCGCGAGGCTCACGGGCAGCTCTTCGGGGAACCTGGCGGACATCGCCGGGTTTGCGCTCGATCCGAACGCGCCGGCCGGGTTCGAATACTCCGCCCAGGTCACCTCCGATATCGCCGGCTCGCATTCCATCGCTGTCGCCTACCGGGCCACGCCCATCGGCCCCGCACAGGCGCTCGATGTCGCCGAAGGCGGCTTGGCCAATCGGGACGCCCTGTTCGTGGCCGGGCTTCCCGCTTGCGCCGTCATCGGCGTCGATCCGACCGCCACGCAGATCGCGGGTAGCGGTGCGTTCGCGGTGAGGGTGCAGGTGAGCGATGGCGGATGGGACCCCACGCAATCCACCTGCCTGGGCAACCTGGTGCCGGGCGTGGATGTCTCCTTGTCGGCGCCGGAGATCGACGGCCCCGGTGCGGCGAGCCTCGACCCGGCCGGCTCTGCGGTCACCGGTTCTTCGGGCCAGGCAGTTTTCACCGCGACGAGCCTTCAGGCCGGCCAATTCGCCCTTGTGGCTTCTTTCACCGGCCCCCAAGGGTCGAAGGAGGCGGAGAACTCGCCTGTCATCGCGTTTGAAGCGGGTTCGCTCGATGCCTCTAAGTCCATTTTGAGTGTGGACGATGACGATCCTCGCCTGGCCGATGGCGAAGCCTCCCACGCGGTTAGCGTCGCCTTGGTGGACGCTGGCGCCAACCCTGTGAGCGGGCGCACGGTGCGTTTCGCCTTGTCCGCGCCCGCCTTCGCGGACGGGGGCGACCCAGGCGAAGCGGCCCTCGCCGTGACCGGCCCCGACGGCCGGGCCACCGTTTACGTCCGCTCCGAAACGCCGGTGGACGCCTCGTCCGTCTATGCGTTTGTGCGTTCGGCATCGGGCCCGGATGAGGTCCAGTTGGTTCAACCTGGCTCTGGCTTGCCTCAAACCGTGGCCCTGCGTTTCGTTCCGGCCGATGTCGATCCGGCGAACTCGGGTTTCGAGGTCGCGACCAGAGGAGTCGATCCGCTGCCCACCGCCGGTGTGGGCAAGCACCGGGTTGTGGCGATATTGGCGGACGCCAAGGGCAGCCCAGCGGCCGTGGACGCGACCCTGTTGGGAGGCACGGTGAAGGAAACCGGCCAACCCGACGGCGTGCTGAGCGACTGGTCTGAGGACCCGTCCGATCCGACGGGTGCCACTTACTGGGCTACGGCAACCTCAACTAGCGCGGGCACCAAGACGGTGACGGTCACCTATGCCGGCGCGACGATCCTCCCGCTGCCTTCGAGCGGTGGGCTCGCCGCGGACCAGGCCCCCTTCGTGGCCGGGGCGTTCTCTGGCGCCAACTCATGGTTCGATGTCGCGTCAACGCCGAACGTCGTGGCCGATGGCAAGGCCTGCCAAACGGTGACGGCGTTCCTCGCCGACGCGTACGCCAACCCGGTCGCCCTGCCTCCAACCCGCCTCGATGGGGAGGCGACACCGGCCAAGGTAGGCGACTTCGCGGCGACGCCAACCCCCGGTTCGTACGAAGCCTGTGTCACCTCGACGGTGGCGGGCGCACACGGCGTCCAGATCGCCCTGGATACCGTGGATGCCGGGCCGGTGAATCTGGCGTTGGCCAAGGATGGCACTGGTGAAGCGGTGTTCGTGGCCGGTGCGGCCGATCCGGTTCGCTCGACGTTGACCCTGGACCGGGAAACCCAGACGGTGGGCGCCCCCGTGGTGGCCACCGTCACCGTGCGCGACGCGAATGGCAACCTCGTTGGCGGTCAAGCGGTCAAGTTGCGGCTCGATCCGGATGTCACG
>JAIRXV010000083.1 GCA_031268115.1 Bifidobacteriaceae bacterium | reverse complement strand
GGTTGGGTCAGGTGGGGCGGAGCCGTCTGCGACGGGGGCAGACGGGTTGGGGGCGGTCAGAGCGGAATCGCCTGCGGCCACGGCACCTTGGACCGGGCCATCCTCGCCGGGACCGTGCGGATCCGGATCATGCCGGACGAGGCCGTCCGAGTCGAAATCGTCGGTTTCTGTGGTCTCCGGGTCATCGCGTTCTTCCGAGTTCGGGTCATCCACTGGTTCGCGCTGGGGCTCCACCAGCCGGAACAGCAACTGCGCCGGCCCAGCGGGCCCTGCCCCCAAGCCATCCCACCCCGCCAGGGAGCGGCGCAACGCCTGGGCCTCGGAATCGTTGGCGGCGAACAGGCCCGTGTCCGTGGTCAGAGCGGCAAGCCACGCCTCAGACGCGGGCAGCCGCGCCGGGCGGCGTCCACGCCGCGGCGGCAGGGCTCCAGCCAAATGCATCCGCCGCGCGCGGAGGCGCTCACGAACCGCCCCATCGACAAGGCAGTCCAACGCGCGCGACAGAACATCGGCGGGCGTGGCGGCCTCAGACTCACGGTCCGTCAACGCCTCGGCGCGAAGAACCGGCGGCATCGCCGTGACAAAACCCTGGAACGCGATCAGATCTGGGCCCTGAAGGGCGGCCCGCCAGTGGGCGCGCCAATTGGGAGAGGAGGGAGCGGCATCGTCCACCTGTGAGGAGGCGGCCGGTTCCAAGGTCGGGATAGCGCGGCCGCGCTCCGAGAGATCCGCCGCGAACTCGGCCATGCTCGCCAGGTAGTGGACGGCCGGGCCGAGACGGACATCGGGGAGCTCGGCCGTGAGGAGATCGGGCAGGCGAGTCGGATCCACCGGCGCGGCCGGCACCGACCAGCGGACCAACGCCGGATCGAACTTCCGGGCCGCGCGCGGACGCACACGGATGAGTTCGGGGGAATCGAGCGGCGACTTGGGCAGGGACGGGAGGAATAGGGCCACGCGGGCGGAAGGAGCGGGCGTCGCGGCCGGGGAGGTGGGGGCGCCGGATGGGCCCGCAGTGGCGGGTTCGAGGATGGCCGAAAGGCGGTCCGCAGGAATGGCGAACGGGTGGGGGCGAGCCGCGCGCAGCGCCTGGCTGCGGCTAGTGACGTTGAGCTCAGAGTCCTCGCCCCACACGCAAGGCCCCTGGGAGGCAGACCACAGCGCATGCAGGGTATACACGGGGTGACGATCTCGAATCTGTTGGTCGCTGACTGTTCGGCGCCGATTCGCGGGTCAAACGGGGCGAATCCGCTTTGGGCGATTCTAGCGGCTGGTGGCGGGAAATCTTGGGCGCCCAGCCGGGTGGCCGGGTGACTCTTCTGCGTGCCGCAGTCCCGGGGGGCGTCGGCGCCGTCACCCGGCTGCTGGCTGGCGGTGCCAGCTGCTGGTTGGGAGACCCCGCCCCCCGCGATGTCGCCCATTCGAGTGCTACCGCCGGGAGCAGCCACGCAGCAGCCACGACGAATGCGCGGAAGGACTCCGCCCGACCGTCATCGTCAGCACCAGCAGCGGCCAGCAGCGACGACGAAAGCGCGGAAGGACTCCGCCATCGGCCAGGACTGCAGCGGCAGACCCGAACCCAAGATCGGGCGACGCACCTGCTCTTGCGAAGGCTCAGCGCAGCGGCCGAGTTGTGCCGTGGCCTGCCTATCCGTCGGCCAGCCGCGGGCGGCCAGGCGCGATCACCTCAACACCGAGACTTGCCGCCGCTGCGGCCAGGGGTTCGTCGTAGGTGACCAGGCCGTCCAGTTCGGGGCGCAACGTCAGCGCCACGGCGAGGTGGAGCGCATCGAGACTCCGCATCTCGACCGGCGGAAGCGTCGCGGCGGCCGCGTACTCCTCCACTCTGAGCCGCGCCGTATCGAACGCCGCCAACACGGCCTGAGCCACGCCTTGGGCGCCGGGCACACGGCGCCTGACCGCCCTGACGACTTCCGTCCCGGCGAGTTGGGACGTCACCACGGTGACCCCCGACGCCAACCACGCTTCCATGGCATCGCTTTCCGGTTCGTCCATGATCAGCTTCACGATGGCCGACGAATCCAGATAGAACGGCATCAGAGCCTGTCCCCCCGGTCCGCCATGAGGGTTTCGGAGAGCGACGGTCCGCTGATGGGCGGGAGCCGCCCCGGCAGGCCGGACAGCGGCCTGGTGGCGGGGACGATCATTCCTTCCCTCATCAGCTGGTCCAGCCGCGATTCCATGAGCGGAACCAGCCGGGCAACCGGACGCCCACGGTCGGTGACCGTCAGTGACTCCCCCTTCGCGACTCGCGCCACCACCTGGGACGCGTCCTGGCGCAACTCGCGGATACCCACCGAATCCTTCATGTGTAACAAAGTAGCACATTACGGGGTCCCGGGAGCGTGCGGGTCGGGTAGCGGCGAGGCGGCGCCAACCTTGCTCTGAGTGCCGTGTCGCTCGGGTCGCGAAGACCGTTCGGGTTCCTCGGCGAACGAAGTGCACCGAACTGGTCACAGTGGCACGAAGCGAGATGCGTTAACGCAGGAAAACGCGTCAGTCTTCACCGGGTTATGACCAGTTGAGCGCATCGCGTTTCCTGAACACCCCAAATCGCCCACGCCCAGCGCGATTTCGCGGGCTCGCGTCCACCATATGAGCGGGTCGCAGGTGCAGCAGGCGATCTTGGGCATGGAAGCCCCCTCCACGCGCTCGTGTACCTGCGGGCTGGATCTAACGCAGCCGCAGCGACGAGCCTGACGGTGAAGTTCGACTTGCGCTAGGATTCTTACATGACCGTCGTTTACTCCACTGTTACCAGCAAGGGACAGATCACCTTGCCGGTTGATTTCAGGCGCGCACTGTCCCTGGAACCCGGCCTTCGTGTCGCGATCACCTTGGACGGCGATCGGGTCGTGATTTCAGGGCCTCCCAAGATCGACGCCACGCGCGCCGCCTTACGCCGCGCTGCCGAAGCTGCGGGTACATGGGCCAAGCCGTACCAGGCGGGCGATGGATGGCGGGCGGCGGTCCAAGGCAACCATGGCCAGTCTTGACACGAATTGCCTGGTCCGGTGGCTCATGGACGACATTCCTGACGAGCGCGCCCGAGTTGACCGCCTGATCGGCGCACACGAGCCCCTGGATGTTGATGACGCGGCGCTCATCGAATTGGTGTTTGTCCTTGACAGTCATTACGGGATGCCCCGCCCGTTGGTGGTCGAGGCGCTGAGTCAGGTCCTGGCGCTCGCCATACTGCGAACGGAC
>JAIRXV010000053.1 GCA_031268115.1 Bifidobacteriaceae bacterium | reverse complement strand
TCGAGATCCAAGAGGACGGGTGGGGCGCGCCCTGCGGGAACTGACCCGCGAGGCGCCCCACCCGTCTGATTGGGCTACGGGGTGGCGTGCCCCCGGCCCGAGGCTAGGTCGGTGCTAAGAGCACCGACCTAGCTCCGCTAGCTGCTGCCTCAACTGGTCAGCGCGGTCTGCGCCGATCCAGTTGATGCGGCTGTCGGCCGCTACTTCTTGGCGATTTTCACCGCTGCGGAGGCACGGACAACCTTGGGGAAGCCTGCCTTGGTTCCCGTCACCTTGACCACGATCCTCTTGCCCGCGTCAGCCGCACGGACCTTGTAGACCTTGGAAGTGGCTTTGGCGATCGCCTTGCCGTTGCGGTACCAGCGGTATGTCACCTTGGTGTCCGCGGTCCAAGAACCGGTGACGGCCTTCAGTTTCCTGCCGACCGTCGCCTTTCCGGTGACTGCTGGCCTCGTGGACTGCAGCACCTTGGCCTTGCCCGTGGAAGCGGCCGCGGTGGCACCGGCAGTGCCAGTCACGTCCGCCGCTGGGGCGACGCCAGCTTCGGGAGCCTTTGCCAGACCCGCGACGGCTGCCTTGATCGAGGCGACCGCTGCATCGACCTGGGGCTGGGTCGCCTCAGGATCGCCGAGCACGGCACGGCCCGCCGCGAGGGCGTCCACCAGGGCATTCACGGACGCCGTGGAGTATCCGAGCAGCGAGAGCTTCTGCGATTGGGAAACAGTGGCCGATAGCGTGTTGACCGCCGGCCGGAGCTTCGCGGCCATGACGCCAGCCATCAGGTTCGACTGCGCGGCGGCAACCTGAGCGGCGGTCGCGTTGGCGTCGTCGTACACGGCCTTAGCGGCGTTCAAAGTGTCCACGAATCCGACCACGCTGGACGGTGCGTAGGCGCCAATGTTGTCGGCAATGACCTGACCAATCGAGATGGCCGATGCCAGCCCGGTCTTGACGGGCCGAGCCACGAGTCCGGTCAGCGAGGCACGCAGCGGATCGAACGCTTCGGTCACTTGAAGCGCCGAAGCCTCAGTCAAAGCGAGCACCGCATCGGCGTTCGTGAGCGCCGATGCCACGGGCGCCCAGCTTCCGGTCGTATAGGTCGCCGGATTCAACCCGCGAACCAGATCGACCAACGCTTGAAGTGCCGCGGTATCGCCCTTCAGCAACGCCCGCTGAATCGCCGCGATCAGAGTCATCGCCGCGTCGTTGACCTGGGTCTGCGTGGTTCCCGGTGGCGTCGGAACCAGTGCCTTGGCCGCGTTGTTCGCGGCCGCTAGCCCCGTCAGCGTGGATGAGACGTAATCGCTGGGCGAGGCGAGGATCGCATCGGCCTGGGCGATCGCATCCTCAAGGATCGCCAGATAGAGTCCCCACTCGAGACCGTTCGTCGCGTCCGTCAGTGCCTCGATCGCGGCGTTGATGCGCAGGTCGCTGGCGACCCCGCTGGCAACAATCGATTCGGCGTCCGTGAAGGCCGCGTCGAACGCCGCCCACGAGGCCGGCGTGTAGAGAGCCTGATTGGCGTACAGCGGACGAGCCGCATCCAAGGAGGCCTCAAGTAGGAACATGTTGTCGGTTGAGAACTGCGAGAACGTGAACCAATCGAGTCGGAGCGCCGCTGTGGAGCGAACGATGACGTCATGGACACCTTGAGGATTGCCGGCCACAGCCGCCGTGAAGGTCGCGTAGGTGCTGACTACGTTGCCGGTGGAGACGGCGATATCCGCGACCTTCGTGCCTGTGGTGGCCGAATCGATCCAGATTTCCACGCGCCCGTTGGTCGCTGTGGCAGTGTTCGGTGCCACCCGAACGGCGGCCCGCTTGGGATTCAATGCCGCGAAGTCCACGTTCTTGAACGTCAACGTACCGTTTGCCGCGACCGGAACCTGTAGGCCCATCTGGTTGCCGCCAACTCCCCACGTGGTGGCAGGGGTGATTAAGGTGGCGCTACCAGCGTCGTAATTCTCGGCGTGAATCTGCTTCACCGGGTTCTTGGTGCCCTGGTTCTGCAAGGTTATCGCGCGCTCGGCCACAATATCCGGATTGTTCTTCAAGGTGGCCTTGACCACGATCTTGCCGTCCGCAGTGCCTGCGGCCGTCACCAAACCCGAAGCGTTGACGGTGGCAATCGCTGTTGGGCCGCCATCGGCCGCCTCTACGGTCCAGTTGAACTCGCTGGTCGGTACCGTGAGGTACGTACCGGACTGGTGATAGCCGGCCGCATTCTCAGAGAACAGCTCCGAGGAAACCACGGTTTGCTGGTTGGTTCCCTGGTAGCGCTGGATGTTGTCATTGGCACCGAAGGCTGCGCCGGTGCGCAAGATCGGGTAGTCGATCGTCTTCGGAGACCCGGAGATAGTCACCTTGTTGGCGGGCAGCTGGTTGGTGACCATGACCAGTTTCGACGCGGAATGCCCGGCCGATGTCGCGGTCACCTTCACGATGCCGTTGCCGCCGGAAGCGCCGCGGGCGGTCAAGAGCCCGTTGGTGGAAATCGAGGCGAGGTTCGTGTAAGAATCGTCCTCGTCAGTAACTTCCCAGCTCACGGTCGAGGTTGAGGTGACCGGGGTGAGGTCGGCCCTCAGTTGAAGCTCGCCACCTTGTTCGCGGATCGAGTCGAGTTCTGCGACCTGTGTGATTTCCAACGACTGGGTGGCCTCAACGGCGTTGCCGAACTTGAACCACTCGATCTGGAGGCCCGGATCGGAGCTGCGCACGTAAATGTCGTAGCGACCTTCCGCCGGAGCCGCGAACGTCCTGGTTAGGCGTCGCCAATCGGGCTTGATATAAGCGTTCTTGTACGGCTGGCCCTGCGAATCCAGGGTGTTCTGACCCGCGGGGCTACCCGTCTGCGGGCGTCCCGTCTGACGGACTGAG
>JAIRXV010000036.1 GCA_031268115.1 Bifidobacteriaceae bacterium | reverse complement strand
GGGCAGCCTCGGTCAACGCAACTGTGTCCCCGAATCCTTTTTCAAGCATGCCCGCTTCCTTGGTCATAACACCGAGAAGCGCGCGGTCCAATTCCCCGCGGTCGTCGCCGGCGCGGATGTCTGCCGGGATTTTCTGGTAGAGCCCTAACGCCGCTTCGACGCAATTCGCGCCGGCCACGCCGTCCACGAACGAGGCCATCACCTTGCCTTGAGCGGCACCGCTGGCGGAGGGGTCGATGGCGGCAACTTCGCGTGAGGCAAGGACTTGGGACAGGACGGCCACGGCCGCGCCCTCTTGGCGTTTTCCGTGATCGGCCATCCTTTCGGACATTTCTCGGACCTCGTCCATTAGGAATGCGCCCCAAGCGGCTCGTGCGGCCTCTTGGCCGGCCTTATCGTTGCGGAACGTGTAACTGTCTTCGACACTGCCGCGCGCAAAGAACGTCCGATACAGCCGCAGCGCCCGCGCCCAGGCGGCAACGGCATTGGACGGATCTGAGGTTTCGGCGTCCCGTGCTATGCGAGCCACTTGGGCGGCCCAGGCCTGAATCCTCCATGGATCGTCTAGTTCCCCGATGGTCGCCTCCAATTTACGTGGGGCGCCTTCGGCGGCATCGGGCACGTCCGCTAGGAACGCCGCGAATTCTAAGGCAAAGAATTTGGCCGCAATCGGTTCGCCATCCGAGCCTGAGACGGCCCGGCACACTTCCCGATAGCCGTCCAGCTGAGCGGTAGGCAGATTGCGCCCGTACCGCACGGTGGTCAGTTCATCGTGTAGCCGGGTGCGCACGTTGATCAGTTCGGATCGCGCCGGTCCAGAGATTTCCGCCGGTATCCCGGGGTGCATTCTGATATGGACCGCTAGGTCGCTCATCTTCAGCGAAGTGGGCGCCTCCAGGGCTTCGTACCGGTTCATGTCGCCTCCACCTGAACGTGCAGTTGCGCTTCGAAACGGACGATGTCGGCCCGCAGCCGCCCGGCCAAGTCCACCAAGGCGGCGGTTGGCGCCCCTGCGCCCGCCTCAAGTCCGGCCAGTGCCGCCGCGTAGTGGGCCTCCACCTCGGGAGTTGGCGCCAGTTCGAGGGCGTCGAGCAGGATGCGCACGGCTTCAGCGTCGTCGCTGCGGGCGTGGGCCGCTTGTGCCCAAAGGATGAGCGCCTCGGCGTCTTGGGGCCGTGCCGCCCTAACTGCGGCCAGGAGAGCACCGGCCTCCGCGTACTGTCCTCGCCGCAGCCGGCGTAGGGCTTCGTTGAACTGCGCGTCTGGCTGATAGTGGACTTGCGCGTAATCGCGCAAGTCCATCTCGCAGGCGGGGCACGCGGTGGCTTCGGTTTCGACTCGTGCGGCGCACAGTGGGCATATCATGGCCGCCCTCCTTGTCTCTTCTAGTTCGGACTACCGGTTTACATCGGGCTGTCTTGGAGCGGCCCTGTTCATCGCGCAACCGTGCCCTTGATGTTCGCGATCTGTTCCCACTTCTGGTATAGGCGCCGAATGGTGCCCCACGGTTCTTGGGCTTCCTCGTCGGGCATAGGCATCCGGGTGGCATTTCTGGCCTGGCGCAACTCGGCTCGATCCGCTGGCAAACTGGACATTTGATCGGCCCTGAACTGGGCAGGCAGGTCGGTGCGGGCTTCGGCCTTGTCCATCAGGCTGGCCGCCTCGCCGCTAAAATGCTGGCACAGCATCCAGAGCGGCGGCCGGTCCGTTCCCCCGTCCTGTTGTTCTGGTTTCAAAGATTGCGCGATGGCTTTGAGTTCGGCTACGGCCCGGTTCAGCGAACCTTGATCCTCGGCATCGTAGGCCGCCCGGCCCGCACCCGCAGCTGCCAAGATATCGGCCGCCACCTCCGGCCCACCCTTGTCGGATTCAGCGTTCGCCTTCTCAGATTCGGCGACAAGGGATTCGAAGACGTCCCGCGCCGGATTCAGGGCGGCCGATTCATGGGCGGCACCCAATTGCCTCAGTTCGTTCACCTTATCGCGGGCCTTGCCGGAGTCGGATTCGTCAAGGGCGGTGTCTATCTCTCCTGCCAATCGGTCCAGCTGTTTGGCGGCAACGATCCGCCGTCCCGGCTCCGGGATCATCGCGATCTTTGCCCGGGCGGTCGCGACTTCGGTGTCCACGTCTGTGGCGCTGGGCAGGGGCGGCGGCGGCGACGGCTCGAACTGAGTGTCCACCACAGTCCCGGCCACTTCGGCTCGGGCCGAGAATTGGGATTGCAGGTTGCAGGCGAGCGATAGCTTGACTCGGGTGCCTGGCGGTACGGGCGCGGGGAAGGCGATGGCTATCTGCTTGAGGAAATCGGACTCTTCGAAGAATCTCAATTCCGCAAAGTACTGGTTGGAAGGGTTGGTAGAGAACTCATAATCGCGGGAGATGGGCAATTCTTCGCCTTGCCGCATGAGTTCTACCATCTCTGTCGTGTCGCTGGCCTCATCGTAGGTCTCGATGTAGTAGTTGCGGGACAATGCCACTGAGGCCTGCCGTGTGTTGCGAATGGCCGCGTCGAATGTGGCGCTCGCCAGGACTTGTCCGCCCGCAACGAATTCTGCGGCGTACGGTTCGACTTCCTCGGGCGCCATCAGATCTGGCAGCACGAAGGACCCGTCGGGACCCAACGGGAATTCGGCGTTGAATCCACCGCCGGCCCGGTTTATCCGCACCGATACACCCGAAGGCAATTCTCCATGAAGCACACCCACGGTTCCCTCGACCACCGATATGCCGTCGTAGCCAACACCGGGACGGAATTCCGGGGCCAGCACAAGCGCCTCACCGAGCGCTTCGATGGCGTCCGCGTCCCCTGAAACCACGGCCATGGCGGCTTCGTCAAGGGTCGCGGTTCCGGTCCCGGCGGCGGCGATGGCGGCACCGTAGCCGACGGCCATGTCGGGTTCGTCTTTGATTGGTGCTGGCTGGCGGGTCCGCTCCCCGTCCGGCAAGAACGGCGAGGTGAAGGCCTCACCGATGATCTCTCTGACCAGCGGGATGTGGGTGGATCCTCCCACCAGCAGTACGCCGTCTACCATTCCGAGCGTGATTCCGTATTCGTCTTCTGCCTTGGCCAGCG
>JAIRXV010000022.1 GCA_031268115.1 Bifidobacteriaceae bacterium | reverse complement strand
GGTTGGGTTCCATAGTCGCACTGTCTGGTCGTAGCCGGCAGTGGCGAGGGCGGTGCCGTCAGGTGACCATGCCATCGCGTTGACCGACCCGGCGTGTCTCGAACTGGCGAACACGACGCCTGGCCCGGTCTTGCGGCTCGCGTCCATCCCCACCGCGGGGGCCACACAGACGCTGCCTCTGCGTGACCCCAACGCTTTGGGAATGTTTGGGCAAGATAGCCATTGCGTGCTCCGCAGCGTTGCGCCCTCTGCTTGCGCGCCGTCCAGGTCAATGTGGCGCCATACGGATCCGCTGAGGTTTGACTCCGAGAGGTCGATCTGGCTTGCTCGACCACCCAGGATTCGTGTTCGGGTGAGATCGGCGCCTCGGAACGACGCCCCTGTCAGATCGCAATCGCGGAATACCGCGCCGAGGAGATCGGCGCCGTCAAAGCGAGCTTGCTTCAGGTTGAGGCCGCCGGGAACCGAGAAGTCCCATTGACGTAAATCGGCGCCGGTAAGATTGGCTCCGGCAAGCGAGTGGCAGGGGTGGCCGTTGCGGTGGGCCGAAAGCGCGTAAGTCAGCGCGAGCTTGCTGGCGTGCGGATCGCCGCCACTCTGTATCTGCTTGAGCCGAGACTGGCATTCGGTCAAATCGTTTGGACGGGCCACGGCCAGGAGCTGCCCTAGGAATTCGAGCGTTTCCCTACTGGGAGTAGGCAGGCTCCAACCCGGTTTGACGTCGGGCTCGCGTAGGGCACGGAACAGGTAGCGGGCGGTGAAATATTCGCGCAGGGACGTGTGGGCAAAACGGAAATGATCGCCGCAGTCTTCGTCGCGCAGTCTGACAAGGTATGTGGCGGTCCGCAGATCCTCTTCAAGGATTTCGCGGCTGATAGCCCGGTACCGCTTCTCCATTTCCGGTCCCGCCAGATTATCGTCCAGCCACTGATCGATGTCGTCGATACTCCACGTGGCCTCTCCTCTGACGGCCATCTGGGCGGCCAAGTCCTCCATCAGGCGAAGTTTGTGGTGCTCGCTCAAAGTGTGTTTGCCGCTATCTCGTTTAAGCCACCGGCGGGCCATTCCCGAATATATGGTGATGGCGTGAACGGTTTCTCCTCGCGCCGAGCGGGCGGTCAAATCTCCCAGCTGTTCGGCGATAAACTCCAGGTTGACTGGCCGCGCGGCAAGTTCGGACAAATTGTGAACCGATTCGATGGTCTCCATGGCTTGCGCCGTGTCGGTGCCAGTGAGGTTGCGTTCCAAGTACTCCTGAATCCGTGGCCTGTCCCATTGCATCAGCTCTAGCGCTAGGTAGTCGCTCGGTTCTGGGCCACGACGGCGCTGACCCGTCAAGAACGCCGTTTCATCGGCGGTTTCGCGGAAATGGTGGGTTCGGCACGTCAAGATGAGTTTGGAGCGACGCTTCAGGCTGGCCTGTTCCTCCTCTGATCCCAGGGCCCACCAAAGCAGTGCCGTAAGCCGGTGCCCTACGTCCCGTGGGATATGGACCAGGATTTCATCCAAACCGTCGAATATTAACACGGCGTTACCCGATCTGACCAGGTTCAGGAGCTGGTGGGCGCGGATTTGGATGCCGGCGGCGCGGGCGCTTCGCAGGGCGTGATCGATCAGGGCTTCCAGTTCGGGGGATGACTGGACGAACGTCGAATCGACTTCGCGTAGGTCGAGGTAGATAGGGATGCGCTCGGTGGGATCGGCCTTGCATAGCCGCAGCAGTTCTTTCGCTAGGAGGCGCGAATTGGTGGTCTTGCCGCTGCCCATATCGCCCAACAAGACGCAGTGTTGGCGGGCGCCTGGAGCGTCGTTGCAGGCCCAGTCGACAAGGGCTTCCAGCACCAGCACACGCGGGTCCCCAGTGGAGCTGCCTTTCTGCTCGTTCTCGGACTCTAGGGCAACGCGCCGTCCCACCGTGTTGCGCAAAAGGCGATCAGATTCGCCGGCGTCCATCTGGTGTCGGGAGTACCGTTCAATCGTCTGGTAAGTGTCCTCCGCGCGTGGCGCCGGGGTCTCGGCAACGTCCGGGCGAACCAGAATCGCTCGGCATACCTCTTGAACGAATTTCTGTCGCATAGCCCCCTGGAACTCCTGGAAACTCTGGGCCAGCTGGGTGAATATGCTGCCGATTGCAAAACCCAGCACATCCCCCCGTGAGGTCAGATCCATCGGCTCGGCCAACACCGCTATCGCACGGGTGGCCTCCACGTCGTTTCTGGTCAGCGCCGGATCGGCGGCCAGGCGGCTAGTCAGGAGCCACACGGCCACGTCGTACGGGCCATTATCGCGAGCAAAGTCAGCGGGTGAGGCGAGCCCCTCTGGTTCGGAGAGATCATAGAATCGCAGGACGATATTGGCTCGGGCCGTCAGATTGGTCTTTAGGTCTTGCGTCAGCGTGCATGGGGTGTTCCCGCCATCGCGGATGACTGCCACGCTCAGCGGCCTCGGATTGGCGATCTTTGCTTCGGTCGGAATATCCTGAACCGGGACCACTGCGCTGCGGCCAGAATATTGGACGGCGGCAAGGACATCCGGGTTGAGGCCCTCGATGACGTACCGCCGTTTCCCAGCGTAACCTGCGGATTGTTCCCATGCTACTCGAAGTTCGCAAGGGGTCTGGCCCAACGCCTGGTTAAGATCGTCCACCAGCGCACAGAGATTCTCTTGCTGGCGGTCCAGGGGGCTGCCTGGGAAGAATGTAGCGAGGACACGGGATTCAGGGATGGCTCCGGCATCGTCCGCGAGTGAAAAGAGAGTGTTCGCCGTGGTGTGGGGCAACGGCGGCAAGGAAGACGATTCCAAGGCGTCCATGGCCTGGGAGCGGCTCATTCGGATTCTGTTGTTCACCTGGTATGCCAGCCCTCTCGGTCGAGCCTTTGGCGCATTACCTTTGATACGTGTAGGGCAAACTGTTGTTTGAACGCTGTGTTGGGGCTCTCCTCGAAGAACTTGTTCTTGTAGAGGATCATTTGACCGGGGAAGACGCCCGTGGGTAAATCGACCCGACGCAAGCCAACAGGGATCCTGATCTTCGACTCGGCTATGAGCAGCTCTATGGTGCGAACGGGTTCTGACATTGCCCAATTGGGCGAGATCAGAATCATCATGACGGGGCGAGCCTCAAGCTCGGTCTTGAATTGATTGGCGGGCAACCCGGGCAGGGACTGTTCCGAGTCCCAGAGGTCGTAGTCATAGGTCGGATCGATACCGAGGTGCGGTTTCACGTAGGCAAGGAACTCTTCCTTGATGTTCGCATCCTTGGTGCAAAAGCTGACGCCGACGGAAACCGGCGTCCGGTTGGCAGGTATGGCCAGGGTTGACATGGTGGCTCTTCCGGTGGTCTCGAGAATTGGGGCGAGGTTGAATCCACTGAGAAAACTACTACTGGACGGGCCAGCTGTCACTTGGCGCGTTGCTTGGCGCCCACGGAGCGCGCCATCGGCAGAGCGTCCAGTCCTACCGCCCGGGCCGATGGCTCTGCCGTAGGGTATGGAGGCACAGGCGGAACACCAGGAGGGACGCACCAGCGCATGGACACTGATCCGTTGCGAGAGGACAGCGCCGCCCCGCGGGGTCACCAGGACGGCGGGCCCCGGAATCCCGCCTCTCCCGCTTCTGGGCCTCCGCCGGCTGCTGCCGCTCCGCGTGGGGCCGTGACTGGTACATCCGGGGGCTCTGTGTCTCCGGCCGGTTGCCCTCCGCCGGCTGCCGCCGCTGGGCGTGGGGCTGTGATTGGTACACCCGAGGGCTCCGTGTCTCCCGCTGCTGGGCCTCCGCAGGCTGCCGCCGCTCCGCGTGGGGCTGTGATTGGTACACCCGGGGGCTCCGCGTTTCCGGCCGTTTGCCCCCCGCCGGGCGCCGCCGCTCCGCGTGGGCGCGTTGACAGTGCATCCCAACTCCTCGCGCCTCCTGCCGGGCCGCCGCCTCCGGCGCCCCCCGCTTCCGCGCCTCCCGCGCCCCCGGCCGCGCCGACTGGCCCCCTTGAGACCACCCCCCTT
>JAIRXV010000388.1 GCA_031268115.1 Bifidobacteriaceae bacterium | reverse complement strand
TGAGCGAGTCCTGATCGGGCCGTTTCCCTGGTGCGTCGTGTTGTTCATGGGTGAGCGGTCCCTGAATCGAAAGGAAGACCTATGGTGGATCGCCAGTTTCGCTATTCCGGAACGCGTCTGATAGCGGCCGTAGCCGGTTTGTCTTTGATGGGATTCGTCCTGCCCATGAGTGTCGCTCAGGCCGATGACCCGCCCAGCGGTGCGGCCACTCCCGAACCGACGCCGACTCCAACGCCGACCCCAACCCCAACGCCGACCGAGACCATCTCCGGTGTGGTGTATTTCGCCGATGGGGCTCCTGCGGCGGATCTCACTTACTACTACAACAATGTCGAGTGCGGTACGGGCAAGGATGTCTCGGCACCGGCGGAGGATGCGGCGGAGTGGGGGAAGCTCCCTAAGACGGGATCCGATGGCGCCTTCTCGTTCCCAACGTTCGCTTCGGGCTGCTACTGGCTGTCCGTGTTGGACGAAAGCGGGACTTTCGCCTATGACATCGACGGTTCCGCGACTCCGCAGCATCTGCTTGTGAACAGTGGCGCGGCGGGCCTGCCGGTGAAGGTCAAGGCCGTCCTCGTCTCGGTGACCCTCAAAGGCGCCGCACCTGGATCGACCGCAGTTCCTTACGGCTACGCGATCGCGCGGTATGACGACGCTTGGGACTTGATGCGGAGTTACAGCTCCGGCTCGAAGTCTTGGAGTGGTGCTTACAGCGCACCGGTTGGAGCGAACCGGGCGGTCCGGTTCTCGGCCGCGCTCGACAAGCAGTATTCGGTCTACTTCGAAGGCGATAAGAGCTTCTACCCCCAGTCGATTGGCGGGCGGCCGGCCACCCCTTCGAGCCTCCGCGCCCGGCAGTTCGAGTTCTTCGACGTGAAAATCGGCGCCAAGTATCAGAGCCACTCGTATAGTTTGGAGAAGTGGGGTCCGGCCGCGAAGTTCAAGCCCGTTCTCACAGCGAAGAAATTCGCCGTAGGCTCCAAGGTCTCCATCTCGGGACTGCCCAAGGGTTGGGATCTTTCTTACCAGTGGTACGTGGACGGCCTTGAACTGAAGTATCAGGACCGCAAGACTTACGCGCCCCGGGCGGACGATGCCGGCGGTAAGTTGAGGGTCGCCGTCACGGCGGCCAATCCTGGATACCGGAGCGTAACCATCAAGTCCAAGGCCGTGAGACTCGAGAAGGTCAATCCATCCGTTTCGACCAAACTCACCAAACGGACGGTCGCGTCGTCTGAACGGGCCGAAGTGGCGGTGACCATAAAGGTGAAGGGTCTTGACGAGATTCGCGGGAAGATCAGGATCAAGTATGATTCGACCTCCAAGACCGTCGAGTTGAAGCCGTTCGATGAGGGCAAGCTCTATTACGAATTGCCGAGGTTGAAGAAGGGCGAGCACAAGATCACGGCCACCTACCTGGGTACCAACCAGGTGGCCAAGAAGGAAGCCAAAACAGTAACGCTGACCGTCAAGTAGGGTCAAGGACGCGCGGGGGAACGTCCCCCTGCTGGCCAAGGGGCGTGTCTCCAGCCGGCAGGGGGACGTTGCGTCGGTTGGCGGGTTCGACTCCATCGGGGTTCGCTTCCCTATTTGAGGGCGTTCCGGCTCCAAGGGTTTTCTCCCCTTCTTCCCGCCCGAGGGGCATTTCGATAGTCTTGTTGCGAGAACCGTTCTCTTCTCCTGTCTGGTAATGACCCGATGCGCTAACCGGCGCTATGGGAGGGGATCTGGCGCTCCGGTGAGTTCTGGGGCGGTCAGTTGTCGGATTTGGGCGGAGTCTTGAGAAATGGGTGCAAGCGCGAGCCTGGACGCATCGAATACATCGAAACGGCGGGTGGTAACCACCACTTGGCGTTCCCAAGATCCGATGGTGGCGTTGTAGTCGCGTACTGCGGTGGTCAGAGTGCGGCCGAGTTTGCCCATGTGATCGCCCAGAACTCCGAGTCGGGCGTACAATTCTCTGCCGAGATTGAGTAGTTCGCGGGCCTCTTCGGTGACGGTCGATTGTTGCCATATGGTCGCTACAGTCTTGAGGAGCGCAAGGAGGCTAGACGGTGAGGCTGGTGCGATATTCCTGGCAAGCGCGTATTCCATGACCGAAGGATCGGCGCGCAGCGCTTCGCCCAGGAGGGATTCGGTGGGTATGAACATGACCGTGAACTCAGGGCTAGATGTGAGACCGGACCAATACTGGCGATCCGCGAGGGTGTCGATGTGACCGCGCACCGCCTTAGCGTGAGCGGCGAGGAGACGGTCCTTCTCGCGGTGCTGTTCGTCGGTGCCGTTGAACGGGATCGAGGCAGCGTCGAGGTAGGCCGCGAGGGGGACTTTGGCGTCGATGGCGATGGATTTGCCGCCGGGTAGCAGTACTACAACGTCGGGGCGTCGTCCTCCGGTGGGCGCGGTTTCTGAGGGCAGGTTGGCTTGTTCCACAAAGTCGATGAAGCGGGTCAGCCCTGAGACTTCTAGGACGCGGCGCAACTCCAACTCGCCCCATTGACCTCGGGCCGAGGTGGTTCGCAGCGCACCGACCAATGCCTCCGTCTGGCTGCGAAGACGTTCATCGGTGACGGCTGCGTTGCGCATCTGTTCGGCCAGCGTGCCGTACTGGGCGGAGCGCTCCTTTTCGAGGCGTGCAAGATGCTCCTGTAGGTCCGCAAGTTTGACACGGACCGGTTCGAGGGCCCGAATCACGTCATGGTCTCTTTTCGCTTGGTCCTTTAGCTCCGAGTTCTCTTCGGTGAGGCGCTCGGCCGTGGCTGCGGCCCGGGCCTCGGCGGTTCGGGCCGCTGTGACCTCCCTTGCGGCGGCGTCTTTGACTTCTGCCAGTTCGGATGCGGAGGCCTCGGCGAGCTGACGAGACAAAGCAAGCCGCGCGGCATCGTCCGTGTGACGTGAGGCAAACTGCGAGCGCGCTACGGCAAATCCGGTGGCCAAGCCGACCAAGAGGGAGGCGACCGCGACGATGGTTTGGATCATGGGAAGCACTGAACCACAGCCCTACGACATTGACGGGTGCTGCGGGGCTGCGCGCAGGTTCCGATTGGGCAGGAAGCACTTATTGCCGCAGGTCAGAGCGATTCTTCGGGGCGTTGCCTCCCGGGCACAGGTGGAGGAGGCCCCCGGTGTGGCATGTCGGAGCGCTCCCGAGGTGACGCGACCTGTGGGGGAGGGGGCTCGCCAAGGCGCGGGCCTTTGCTGTCCAGCACCAAACCGACTCCGGGATCGCGGACATGTTGTTCCGTGAGCCAAGCGGGCCTTTGCTGTCCAGCACCAAACCGACTCCGGGGGGGCGGTCGGAGGGTGAGGCCAAGCACCGGGCGGCGCCTCCGGCCACAGAGAGGGCCCGTTGCCTTTGTGCGAGATCCGTCCAGGGAGACGGCAGATGGGGCTGGCGGACTGCCGTTCGCGGCGGCGCCGCAGTTTGTGTGCGAGATCCGTCCAGGGAGACGGCAGATGGGGCTGTCTTGACCGCAGCGCCGACCGATGGAATCGCGTAGATCTGCACCCGGGACTTGACCTGGGACCGGACTTCGCCTACCCGCGGCGGTGCGAGAGCCACGCGGCGGCGCCATTGCCCCGGCTGCGATCAAGCAGGCAATACCCATCCTCCAACACTTGCTCCGTTCGGCGGCCCGTTGGTTGGTCAGAGTTGGCCTCAGGGGATCGGGGACGATGACGCACAGGTGGCTGCCGCAGTGGTTGTTGGGCTATGTATGTATGATTACATGGGCTGCCTGCAAGGACGCGGTGGTCGGCTCGGACGCTTGCGCAAGTCACACAGGTGTACTATAATGGAACGGTGTTGATGGACGGGTGCGAGTCGGGAGCCGAGCAGCTGTGTGTGCGCTGGCTCCGCTCGCTGCCTTGGAAGCTGAACGTGCGGTGGCCCGCGGAGGAGACGGGTGTAGTGGTCTATGTCGAGCTGGATCGACCAGGACTGGTGCCGTGTCCGCCAGACCGTGGCTTCTATGTGGATGGGGCCGCGACAGATGAAGTGATCGTTGAGCGGTTGGAGCATTTAGAACCGGGCCCGGAGCTAGCGACCCTCTTGATGGAGATTGAGATTCGAGGAGAGTTGTCCCTGCCGACACGAGCGGCAGTGGTGATCGGGTGGCATCGCCTAGGCGCTTGGGTCGCTGCGCGGGAGGCCGGTGCTACCTGGGCGGCGGTCGAACAGGCGGGCCCGGGGTCGATGTTGGCTCGGTCGGTGGCTCGAGAGATCGCTTGTGCTACGGGGGTCTCATCGGGCCGGGTGGGTAGGACAGCAGACTTGGGCTTGGGTATGGCCACCCACACGACACTGGGCCATGCGATGGGTGCCGGTGCGATGGATCGGGACAAGGCCGAGGCGATCTTGCGGTACACGGACCATCTGGACCGTGAGCAGGCCACGCCAGTGATCGATCAGGCCGTTCAGGGTGCCGGTTTGCTGACGTTGGGCCAGGTTCGGTCTCGCACCCGTGCCCTCGCCGGATGGAGCGATCCGGCCCAGGCCGCCGACCGGCATGAGCGGGCAATGTCACGCCGTGACGTGTGGGTGGAAACGGCTGGTGACGCTATGAGCTATGTGCATGCATTCATAGACGCCCCGTCGGCCGAAAGGATCTTGACCACGCTCAACGCGCTCGCTCTTGACGTTGCCGACGGTCCGGACCGGTCAACCGGTGCGTTCCGTGGTGACGCTCAGTCGCAGGAATTGTCCGTTGCCTCGCCGCCCGAGCCGCCTTCGGTCCTGCCGCCGGCGCAATTGTCGCCCCGTGTCTTTGCCGAAGTATCGGGTGAGGCATCGGCCGGGACCCAGGCGCAATTGTCGCCCCGTGTCTTTGCCGAAGTATCGGGTGAGGCATCGGCCGGGACCCAGGCGCAAGC
>JAIRXV010000303.1 GCA_031268115.1 Bifidobacteriaceae bacterium | reverse complement strand
CTACTCGCGTCATGTTGCCGACCTTGGCGGGCAACGCGCCCGGCCTTACCAAACGACCCGGTACCGTCCGGTCTACTCGCGTCATGTTGCCGACCTTGGCGGGCAACGCGCCCGGCCTTGCCAAACGACCCGGTGCCGTCCGGTCTGCTCGCGTCATGTTGCCGAACCCCCTTCGCACACGGCCAGCGCCAGTTCCCGAGGCGCCGCGCTGCCCGACCCCCGCGCGGGCGACACCAGCAGTGCGCCCGTATGCGGGTGGCGCAGAACCTCGATTGGATGGCGATAGACCTCACTCAACAATTCCGCGGTGAGCACCTCTTCGGGCGTGCCCACGCACGCCAGGCGCCCTGCTTGAAGCACCGCTACGCGATTCGCGTAGGCGGCGGCCGCGCTCAAATCGTGCAGCACCACCAGGACCCCGTCCCCGGCCCGTGCCAGGGCCCGAACCTGCGCCAACGCTCTTTCTTGGTGGTTGATGTCAAGTGCAGCGGTTGGCTCGTCGAGCAGAAGCAACGAAGGCGTCTGCGCCAACGCCCGAGCCATCGCCACCCGTCCCTTCTCACCGCCCGAGAGCGTGGGGTAGCGCCGCTGCGCCAAACGGTCCACTTGCGTTGCTGCCATTGCGGTCGCCACGGCGGGAACGTCATCGTCCTCCGCCTGCGTCCCGCGCCACGGTTCGCGCCCCATCCGCACAACCTCCACGACTCGAAACGCAAACGCGACAGAGGTCTCCTGAAGCACCACGGCCCGAGTCCGCGCCAGGTCCGCCAACGGAACGTCCTTGAGGGCGCGCCCATCCCCCCACTCGACGTGCCCGGCGGTGGGCTGCATGTCCCCCGCGAGCAGCCCCAACAGAGTCGATTTGCCCGCGCCGTTGGGTCCCACAATGGCCAGCACTTCACCGGCGTTGACCTGCAAGGTTACCTGGTCGAGGATCGTCACTCCATCGACCGCGTACGCGACATCGCGAACACCGACGATGCCGTTCCCCACCCTCGTGGGCAAGCCACCGGGCCGGTTCACGCCCACCCCCCTGAGGTGCGCCGGGTGCGGCGCAGGAGCCAGAAGAAGAACGGCCCACCCACGAGCGCCGTCAGCATTCCTATCGGCAGATCGGCGTAGGGGACGGCGTTGCGAGCGATCAGGTCGGCGCCGAGCATGAGGGCGCCGCCGCCTAGGACACTGCCCGCGATCAGAAGCCGGTGAGCGGGACCCAGCACCATACGGACCAGGTGCGGCACCACAAGCCCGACGAAGGAGATGATTCCGCAGAACGCCACGGCTCCAGCGGCAAGCAGCGCGATGACGCCGATCGCGACAATCCGCAGACGCTCGACGCGCACCCCGAGATGACGGGCCGCTCTCTCGCCCAAGCAGAGCAAGTCGAGCTTACGGCCCAACCCCAGCGCGGCCGCCACTCCCACTCCCACCAGCGGAGCGATGATCGCGACATAGGACCAGCGGGTCCCATTGAGGCTTCCAAGCTGCCAAAACACGATCTGCTCGCGAGCCTGGCGGGTCGCCACAAAGGTGAGGAACGCGATGCCAGCCCCGCATACCGCGTTGACCGCGATACCCGTCAACACCAAGGTGACCACCTCGGTTCGTCCGCCGGACCGCGCCAAAACGTACACCGTCAAGGTGGTGGCAAGCCCACCGGCGAAAGCGGCAGCGGCCGGCGACCACGGCCAGGCGCTAGCCCAACCCGTCGCGATAACCGCGCAGGCGGCAACGGCCGCCCCGGCCGATACGCCGATAACTCCCGGTTCGGCAAGGGGGTTGCCGAACACACCCTGCATCACGGCCCCGGCTGTCGCTAGGCCCGC
Source organism: Bifidobacteriaceae bacterium (assembly GCA_031268115.1). Classification (GTDB taxonomy): domain Bacteria; phylum Actinomycetota; class Actinomycetes; order Actinomycetales; family WQXJ01; genus JAIRRT01. The sequence goes on along the minus strand of JAIRXV010000303.1, from coordinate 1,790 downwards.
CCCGACGAGCAACGCCATCGTCACCCTCGGAAAACGCACCGACCACAGGACGTCATCGGCGTTGGGATGGGCCGAGACCGGACCGAACGGCAGGCCGATCTTGTGCAGGATGGACCCGACAACCTCACCCGGGGTCAGCGCGAACTGTCCTATACCAGCGCTGAGCACGAGCAACGCAACCGCCAGCACGGCCGTGATGGCAAAGAACACAACAACCCGGGTGCGCCGGGCGCCACCCAGAACCACCGGCTCTTCAGGCGTGCTCCGGGGCGAGGGGACTTTTCGGGGCGAGGGCACGCTCCAGGGCGAGGGTACGCTCCGGGGCGAGGGGACGCTCGGAGGCGAGGGCACGCTCCGGGGCGAGGGGACGCTCGGAGGCGAGGGCACGCTCCGGGGCGAGGGCGCGCTCACTGTGCGTCAAGACCTGCTGTGGGCGCGTAGATGGCGCGGGCCAGCGCATCGAGGACCCCAGCTGTGATGGGGCCGAATGAGAGCACCTCGCGATCATCCATGTCCACGATCCGACGCCGCTCCCCCGCTGGCGTCTGCGCCACCGCTGGCAGACGCTCCAGCAAGCCGTCCACGCCGCCAACCGAGTTGAGCCCTTCGGTCATCATTAAGAGCAGATCGGGCTGCGCCGCGATCAGGCCCTCGTCCGTGACGGGTCGCATCCCCTCCCAGCCGATTTCGCTGGCCACATCGATCCCACCCAACGCGCCGATCAGCGAATCGGCGCCGCTGCCGCCGCCGAACAGGTAGTAGACGCCCGCCTGCCCGCGCACATAGAGGAATGCCATCCTCAGCTTGCGCTCGGGCTCCGCCGGCACGAGGTTGGCAATGGCCGCTGTGGTGTCCGCTATCTCCCCCGCAACCCGTTCGGCGAGTTGGGCGCCCGCAGCACTGACGCCCAACGCATCTGCCACCTGCCTGATCAGTTCAGGCGCGGAGCCGATGTCGCGGTGCGCATCCACCACCACCACCGGTATGCCAGAGTCGCGCATCTGCAGAATCGCGTCCCACGGCCCCAGCGATGTATCGGTGACAATCACGCTGGGCGCCAATTCCAGGATCGCCTCAGCGTTCAGTTCGTGTCCGTTTTCGGTCACTAGAGGCAGGTCCGCGATCTCCGGGAACGCCGAGGTGGTGTCGCGTCCCACCACTCGATCCCCAAGCCCGAGTTCGAAGACGATACGCGCGGTCGATCCGTAAAGGTCAAGCGCGAGGATTCGACTCACGTCGTTGACCGTCACCTCAGTGCCTTGCGAATCGACAACCCTGGCTGGCAAGGTCGGTTCCGGCTGATCGGACACAGGTACGATGCCGGCGCTCGCCAACGTTGCCGTGGACGGACCCAAGTGGGCTTTGGGATCCGGCAGCGGTTCCAGAGAGTCGAGCGCGGGGCGGGGGGCGCCATCGTCCGCGTGGACGAGGGACTGTTCGCCGCTATCGGGGGCGCACGCTGGGATATTCAAGGTCAGCGCCGCCAGCAGCGCGGCGCCTACGCCAAGGGCCGTACATTGGCCGTATCGAGGCCAGTTTTCTCGGCGCAGCTGAACCATCCGCGGTGTTCTCCCTGTATGAGCGGGCCCAAGGGCTCCAGAGGCAGCCGTATGATCGGCCCTGACGTTAGCTTAGGCTAACCTAACTCGACATCGCAACTGGGCGGCTCAGCTCGGGCGCGTTGGGTTTGGAGGGAGGCAGTTGGGCGGGGTTGGGTAGGAGGTTCTCGGTTTGGCAACGTGACCGTTGGGCATGGTGACCGGGGGGCAGGGCAGAGTGACCGTGGGAAG
>JAIRXV010000253.1 GCA_031268115.1 Bifidobacteriaceae bacterium | reverse complement strand
TCACCCATCGCGTCGCTATTGCCTCAGACGATTCAGGCGCCACGCCCGCGCAGGCAACGATCGTCGGCACGTGGTTTGCGCACGAGTTGACATCCGCGGGCGGCCACCACACGACGACCGGGCTGATCTCCTTGCGTTCGTGGTGGGAAGTGGACGGAGGCTGGATCGCGGACCAAGACCAGGACCTGGCCCTGGTAGGGGAGAGTTTGGCTGAGAAAGCCGGGCTCGCCATCGGCGACAAGGTGGTGGCCGATGGCGGAGGAGGGCGGACGCGAGAACTGACGGTGGCCGGCATCGTCCACACCGGCGGCGACGAAGACGAACAGATTCTGGCACCGCTGGCCACGGTGCAGGGGTTGGCGGCGCGGCCCGGCGAGGTGGCGCGCGTCGAGGTGGCCGCGCTGACAACGCCCGATAACGATCTGGCGCGGCGGGCCGCACGCAACCCCGAATCGCTGTCCGTCTCCGAAATGGAGACCTGGTACTGCACCGCCTACGCCAGCTCCATCGCGTACCAGATCGAAGAGGTCATGACCGATGCCGTCGCCAAGCCGGTGCGGCAGGTGACCGAATCCGAGGGGTCTATTCTGGCCAAAACCCAGGCCCTGATGTTGCTGGTCACGGCGCTTTCGTTGGCCGCGTCGGCACTTGCGGTGGCGAACTTGATGACGGCGAGCGTGATGGAGCGCTCCCCGGAGATCGGGTTGCTCAAAGCGGTGGGCGCGCGCGACGGCTCCGTGGTGGGCTTGATCCTGGCGGAGATGGGCGCCACAGGCCTAGCCGGCGGGGCGGTTGGATACGCGCTGGGCTTGGGCTTTGCCCAAGTGATTGGACATGCCGTGTTCGGTCAGGCGATCAGTGTCCGGCCGATGGTCATTGTCTTGGTCGCTTTGCTGGTCGCAGCCGTGATCCTGGCCGGTTCGATCCCCTCCATCCGCCTTCTGGCGCGTCTGCGGCCCGCCGACGTCCTCCACGGGCGGTGAGCGCCATGCCTCAGCACTCCGGGCCCTCCCGGCGGGCCATGTGGTGGAGGATGCTCGTGCGGTCCCTGACGCGCAGGCGGTCCCGCGTGTTGATCGAGATGCTTGCCGTCGCGATCGGGGCGACCACGCTGACCGCGCTGGCCACGCTTGCGGTGGACATCCCGCGCCAGATGGGCCGTGAGATGCGCTCCGCTGGCGCCAACCTCGTGGTGATCGCCGACGAATCCGGGCCTGGGCTGAGCGTGGAGGAGTTGGCACCAATCGAAGCGTCCCTGAGCGCCGAGCAGGTGGTTGGATGGGCCGCCTACCGGTACGCGACCGTGCGCATCAATTCCCAGCCATACCTTGCCGCGGGCACCGACATCGCGGCCGCCAGCCAAGTCAACCCATACTGGGCGGTCGATGGCGGTCTGCCAGTCGCGGGTGAGGCCCTCATCGGCGTCGATATCGCTGACTGGATCGGACTCGAGGTGGGCGATCCCATTACGGTCACGGCCAGCCGCGACGCCGGGCAGTGGGCGGCCGAGGAAGAATCGGCCGGAGCGGGCGGCGAGGTGGAGTCGGCGTTGCCGAGCGGGGGCGATGAGGGGGAGTCGGGGTCGGCCGGAGCGGACGGCGAGGTGGGGTCGGCATCGGCGGGTGGGGATGGCGAGGCTTCGGCAGAAGTGGCCAGCGATCTTCGCGTCAGCGGCATCCTGCGGACCGGCGGAAGCGAAGACGCCATGGTGATCATGGCGCTCGCAGACTTGGAGGGGCTGGTCGGGAACGCTGGGCAGTTGGACCTCGTGGAATACTCGGTGAACGCGCCGGGGAGTCGGATCGAGGCCCTCGGACACGCGATCGAAGCAGCGGTGCCCGGCGCGAACGCCGGCCCCGTCACGCGACTCACCAGGACGGACGCGGATGTACTTGAGATGCTGCAGTCGCTGCTGGGTCTGATCGCCGTCATCGTGCTCGGTCTGACGATGATCGGGGTGTCGACCACGATGATGGCGGTGGTCGCGGAGCGGCGCAACGAGATCGCGTTGCGCAAGGCGCTGGGCGCGCACAGCAAATCCATCGCGCGAGAGTTCCTGGGTGAGGCGATGGTGCTGGGTGCGGTTGGCGGCCTACTCGGCGCGTGCGCGGGCTTTGGGCTTGCTCAGGCGATCAGCCTGAACGTGTTCCAACGCTCGGTCGGCTTTGTCCCGTGGCTAGCCGTTGCGGCGGTCGCCGCATCCATCCTCGTCACTCGCGCCGCCTCGGGAATCCCGGTGCGCCGCGCCGCCCAGGTGGATCCCGCCATCGTGCTGAAGGGGGAATAGAACCCATGCCCGACAACCAAGCCGCCCCACGCAAAGCCGACGCGCCCGCTACGCCGGGGCCCGCGCTGCCCGCGTCCGCCCCCCAGGCCGGCCAGCCGCCAATCCTGCTGCGCTTGCGCGATGTCACGAAGTCTTACGGCGACCTTCACGCGTTGCACAGCGTCTCAATGGACGTGCCCGCGGGCCAGTGGCTGTCTATCGTGGGGCCGAGTGGGTCGGGGAAGACCACGCTGATGAACATCGTCGGCTGCTTGGACCGGCCCACAGCGGGGGAGGTCGTGATGGACGGCATCGACATTGCCGGACTCGGAGGGCGGGCGTTGACCGAGATCCGGCGCACCACCGTTGGTCTGATTTTCCAAAAGTTCCACTTGATCCCGCACCTCACGGCGGTTGAGAACGTGATGGTGGCGCAGTACTACCACTCCTTGCCGGACGAGGCGGAGGCCCGCGCGGCCCTCGCTCGGGTGGGCCTGGCGGACCGCGCCACGCATCTTCCGAGCCAGCTTTCCGGCGGCGA
>JAIRXV010000228.1 GCA_031268115.1 Bifidobacteriaceae bacterium | reverse complement strand
CTGCCAGGCTCCTTGATGCGCCGCGAACTTGATGCCACCCGAGCCGCTCCATGGCCGCACCCCAGCGCGCGGACTATTCGCGGCTGTTGGGTCCACCTTGACGCGAGTCTTCGCCCCGGGCATGTGGAAGGTGGTGAGGCCAACCAACACGACCGAACCAAACACACCAGAGACATCGTCCGTTTGCACGACGACCGCCGACCGTGCCTTGGTGGCGTAGCCGCTGTCCCTCGCCGCCCAAATCTCACCGCGTTTCATCGAAGAGTTCCACGGCTTGGCGGTCCACGAAATCGAGGGCATCTTCTTCTGTGCGGAACGGTTCCACGACAGCGTTCAGACGGACATCGAACGGGAACCCGCCGCGTTGATTGAACGCGGCGATGAACACCCGCATCGCGTCGGCCGGGGTGGTGCCGAGTCTCCGAGTGATCTCGCGGAACCGCCTGTCCTGCTCCCTCTCCACTCTTGTCGCCAGCTGAACAGTGTCCATCACTACCTCCCGTGAACGTTTGCTATTGAATGCCGGCAGACGCGAGCTGCTTCAGCTGTTCCGGTTCATTCCATAGGCCGAACCGCAGGTAACAGACGCTGCTACGTTTGCGTCCCCGAGGCCGGTCACACGCTCGGTGGCACGGAGGGCGATCCGGCGCTTCAGACCTGTCACTCCCGTGCAGGCATTGAGGCGGCCCGTTCCACGCCCACCGGTCTGGTTGTGGGGAGAGGCGGCGCGTTTCGCCGCCTCGGTCTAGAACCGGCCGGCGTAGCCGAACACACCGCTCCAGCGGATGGGGATTTCGGTGACGGTCTCGCCGGCCCGGGGGGCCTCGATCATCATGCCGCCGCCGGAATAGATCGCCACGTGATAGATGCTGGTGGCCGATGAACCCCAAAAGATCAGATCGCCTGGGCGCATGGCATCGAAGGGAACCTTGGTGGCTGCGGCGTATTGGCCGCCGGCCGTGCGCGGGATGGCTTTGCCGCCGCCGTTGAGCCACGCCTGCGATGTCAAACCCGAGCAGTCGAAGCCGTCTGGCCCCGATGCGCCCCACTGGTAGGGCTTTCCGATTTGCCCGCGCGCCCAGGCCACCGCTCCCTCCCCGGCCGAGGCCTCGGATATCGGTGCGGCCGCGGGCGGTTCGGGGGTGACTGCGGGGCCCGGTTCAGGTTCGGGATCGGTGGCTGGGGTTTCAGTGGGTGTGGGCTCGTTCGACGGGTCCGGGGTGGTTGTGGCTTGCTCTTCGTCTGGGGTCGGTTCTGGGGATGGTGTCGCTTCTGCGGGCGCCGATGGCGGCACGCTAGCCTCTTCGGCCGGCTCCGCTTGGGGTGTTTCCTCGGCTGGCGCCGCCTGCTGGGCCTCGGCCTCGGCGCGGGCGCGCTCGTTCTCAGCTGCTATGCGCGCCTGTTCGGCCTGACCTTCCAGATCTGCCGTGGTGCCGCGTTTCTGCGCGAGAGTAGCCAGAAGGATCTCGTGCTGTTCTTTCGCCTGAAGTTCCGATTGGGTGGCGGAGTTGGCGGCACGTTCCGCTTTGACCGCGGCGCGTTCGGCGTCGGCTGCTCGCTCTTCGCGCAAGGCGACCGCCTGGTCGGCGCGCACCGACGCAGCGCGGGCGGCCTGCTCCGCGACAGCAAAGGCGTCCGCGGCCCGTCCGGAGGCGGTACCGGCCATGTGGATCAACTCGGCCCGCGCGAGTGCTTCGTCTAGACCGTCCGCGCGGAGGAACGGTTCGAAGACGGCCAGGGTCGAGCCGGCATCGTCGGCCACCATGGCGACTCGGGCCAGGACGCCCCGGGCCTGGTCCAGACTGACCTGTGCGAGTTCGGCTTCCGTCACGAAGGCGTCTGCCTCAGTCTCGGCTCCTTGAAGGTCCACGATGGCTTGGTTGTAAGTCTCGGCGGCGAGGCCCGCTTGCGCGGCCGCGGCTTCAGAGGCCGCGCGCAGATCGTCCAGCATGGCTTCGACCTCTGCGACAGAGGCCTCGGCCAGGCGTTCGGCTTCGCGCGCGGCGGCGATTTCCGCATCGCTCGGCGCGGTCGGTTCGGCGCCTGCGGGCAGCACGGCCAACATCGCGGCCGTGGCCGCGGCGAGAACCGTGCCGCCCCAACGCCGTATCGCGGCCGATCCCCCACCCACCTGACGCGGAACGGCCTCGCGAGCGCTGCTAGCTGCGCCCCAACGCCGTATCGCAGCTGACCCCGCACCCACCTGGGGGAGGCCAACCGCCCACCCGGCGGACCGCCGCACCCAGGCCAGGCAGCGCCGCGCGGCGCGCCCGACTCCGGTCCGCGCCTCATTCGCCCTTGTCACTAAGACCTCCGCTCACGCAAAGGAGGCGACCTCCGCCACCCCCCTTTTCAATTCACACCAGCCACATCCGTCACATTATTCACTCTAATCACTCTTGTCACATGGGTCACACGACCCGCGTGTTCAGACTCGGCCCAACAATCTCACCATTCGGACACATTTCGAGGCGGAAGCCGTCGGGCCTAGACTCTGCGCCCATGCGTACCCGTCGAATGTGCCGCTGATCCCCAGCGCACGTTCGGCCTGCGCGGACACCCCGGCGTCGATGCCGCAGCGGTAGTCCCACCCGTACCCCGCGAACTCATGCTTGTTCGCCTGGTCGGCTCGTGCGCCTGGCATGCCGCCCACCCACGAACCCACCAAGGAGAACCCCATGAGCACCGAATGGTCCTTTGAGACCCGCCAGATCCACGCCGGCCAAACCCCGGACCCCACAACCGCCGCACGCGCCCTACCGATCTACCAAACCACGTCCTACGTCTTCGAATCCGCTGAGCAGGCCGCTGATCGCTTTGCCCTGAAAGAACTCGGCCCCATCTACACCCGCATCACCAACCCGACCACCGAAGTGGTCGAGAACCGCATCGCATCCCTCGAAGGCGGTGTCGGCGCCCTGCTGACCGCCTCCGGCCAGGCCGCCGCGACTCTCGCGATCCTCAACATCGCGGGCGCCGGAGACCACATCGTGTCCTCGCCGTGGCTGTACGGGGGCACATACAACCTGCTCAACATCACACTGCCGAAGATCGGTATCCAGGTCACGTTCGTCGACGAGCCCGACAACCCCGACTCCTGGCGCGCCGCAATCCGCCCCAACACCAAGGCGCTGTTCGGCGAGACCATCCCCAACCCGCAAGGCTCCATCCTCGACCTCGCCACCATTGCCGCTGTCGCCCACGATCTGGGTCTGCCCCTCATCGTGGACAACACCGTCCCCACCCCCTACCTCCTGCGACCCATCGAATGGGGGGCGGACGTGGTGCTCCACTCAGCGACCAAGTACCTCGGAGGGCATGGGTCCGCCATCGGCGGCGTGATTGTGGACTCGGGAAAGTTCGACTACACGGCCACCCCCGGGCGCTACCCCGGTTTCACCGAGCCCGATCCCAGCTACAACGGCCTCGTCTACGGACGCGACCTGGGCGCTGACGGGGCATTCGGCGTCAACCTGTCCTACATCCTCAAGGCGCGCGTCCAATTGCTGCGCGACCTCGGCCCCGCCATCTCGCCGTTCAACGCCTTCCTGATCGCGCAGGGATTGGAGACGCTGTCGTTGCGGATCGACAAGCACACCGCCAACGCCGCCCGCGTGGCCCAGTGGTTGGAAGCGCACGATGACGTCCTGTCAGTCACGTACGCCGGCCTCCCCTCCTCCCCGTGGTACCAGGCGGCGCAGAAGTACACCGGCGGGCGCCCCGGAGCGGTGCTGGCGTTCGAGATCGCCGGTGGCGAACCCGCCGGGCGGGCCTTCGTCTCGGCGCTCAAGCTGCACTCCAACGTCGCCAACATCGGCGATGTCCGCTCGCTCGTCATCCACCCCGCCTCGACCACCCACTCCCAGCTCTCACCCGAGCAACAACTCGCCTCGGGCGTCACGCCGGGGTTGGTGCGCCTCGCCGTGGGCATCGAGGGGATCGACGACATCCTCGCTGACCTCGAACTCGGGTTCGCGGCCGCACGCGCCGCGAACGCCGAAGCGCGAGCGTAAGGGTCGATCCGTGTCCGGCCAGCCACCGTCAGATCCCGGGTTCGAGGGCCGCGCCCCCGAACCCGGCGAGCTGCCCCCCGCCAGCGGAGCCTGGCGAGAAGGCGACCCTCCAGGCCATCGCCAGTTTGCCGACATCGGCCACGTGATGCTCGAAAGGGGCGGGATGCTGGACGTCCGGCTCGCCTACGAGACCTGGGGCCACCTCAATGCGGCGGCCGATAACGGGGTGCTCGTTCTGCACGCGCTGACCGGTGATTCACACATTCGGGGACCAGCCGGCCCGGGACATCCCACGGCCGGCTGGTGGACCGATCTCATCGGGCCGGGCGCCCCCATCGATACGGACCGCTGGTTCGTGGTGGCGCCCAACATCCTGGGGGGCTGCCAAGGCTCGACTGGGCCGGCATCGCTCGCACCGGATGGCAAGCCGTACGCCTCCCGCTTCCCGTACTTGACCATCCGGGACACCGTGGCCGCCGAGCTGGCCCTCGCGGACCAGCTCGGCATCGACCAGTGGGCCGCCGTGATCGGCGGATCTCTCGGCGGAAACCGAGTTCTCGAATGGGCGGCGATGGCGCCAGACCGGGTGCGCGCCATCGTCCCCATAGCGACCAGCGCCCAGACAACCGCGGACCAGATCGCGTGGGCCCACGCGCAAGTCCAGGCGATCCAGGCGGACCCGGCGTTCCGGGGCGGGGAGTACTACGGCGCGCCGCCCGGCGGCGG